>NZ_JBSSDE010000009.1:0-90430 GCF_054060435.1 Thermostichus sp. MS-CIW-34
AAACAGAAAGATCAACTGGTAGTAATCCGTACTGAACATATTATACATTATTTTCAGTATAGTTGAGCTTATTATTGACTAGAGTCATGCTCCCCCAGCTACGCCCTGGATGATGGGGTGGTGGACTACTATTACCAGGCAGCTCACCAAGCGGGGGCTCAATTTGCCCCCCGTTCTTTTCTCACCGGCAAGCTCAACTTGCCCATCGAAGACGACTTTCGCGTGGTGACCAAGCCCATGGTTCTGGTCTGGGGAGAACAGAACCGCCTCACCGGCCCAGAACAGGCAGAGCGGTATCGCGCTTTGCGCCCGGAGGTGCCGATATACCGGTTGCCAGGGGCTGCTTTTCCGCACATTGAAGCGCCGCAGACCTTTTTGTCGGTGGCTTTGCGCTTCTTGGCCGAAGCCGATCCTGCTCTACCGGGATGACGGACAGGGGATCCCTTTGCCCCTTGGCAGAAAAAAGTGGAAGATTGGCGCAAGAAGCAGCCCTAGCGCCAGGGGTAAGGGCCGTGCTCTCGGTTGACGTGACCATCCCGAGCGCAGAGGGGAGTTGATACAAGCCCGGCAACTCAAGTGGGCTCCCCGGCCTTATCTTCCCAGGGATCACCATCCACAGGAGTGGAGCTGGAAGGAGGAGGGGCAGGCTCAGAAGGAGGGGCCTCTTCTTTGGCATACTCCTGTTCCCAAGCCGGTTGTTCGGGGGCGGGTGCGGGCTCAGGCGGGCGTGGACGCACAGGCTGCGGCTCAGGTTCAGGCTCTTCTTCTGCGTAAACGTCTTCTTCTTCGGCCTCGTATTCCTCGTCGTATTCTTCTTCGTAATCCTCCTCAACGGCGGGACTCTCGACAGCACTGGGCAGGGCAGGAGCCGGGCTAACTCCGGCTTCCCAAGGGGGCTTACCGATTCCCAGGGTTTCCAAAATCCCCTTGGCCAGTTGGGTTAGGCGGGTCTCAGCGCCATCGGCAACAATAAGGCGATCCCCGCCCACAGAGACAATCTCATCGGTGGAGAGCAGATAGGTGCTGAGGATAAAGCCGGGTAAAAAGGTGAGGCCAAGGTTGGAGAGCACCAAGCCCGTGATGATGCCGGAGACGGAGTTGAACTCAAAATCTTTAACTTTGCCAAGGCGGATCCCTTCTTCGGTTACCACCTCGCTGCCAACCACGCGACTCAGGCCCTCCAAATCCAAGTTATCGTCCAAGTTATCGAAAACTTCTTCGCTGGGGACAAGAACTGCATCCTGACCCAACGCTGTTACTTGCCGCAGCTCCATCAAACGGGGGGATCCGGCAAGGGCTTTTTCCAGCACCCCCAGCACCAGAACCTGCTTGGCTTCCAGATCCGCCCAAACTTCGCTGACTACCCCAAGCCGGGCTGCGTTGCCCTGGCTGATCACCTGCGTTCCCAGAACCTGTGACCGCCGACGAACCTCTGATCGCACCAGCGCAACAGATCCTTTCCCAGTCGTCATGATGGTTTCCCCGTCGTAAGTCAAAACGTTCCCGTTGTTGGGCTGCGTGTCTGACACAGTTCGCCAGAATTAAGTAAGTTAATAGTACCACTGCCTGTCTCCTCCCTCGCGGGCTGCCCAGGTGGGATCCCGGCCAATCTGCCTGCTCCAGGCCAGAAACTGCTCTGCCATCGCGCCCAGGGAATAGTGCTCTTCTGCCCGTTGCCGACAGCGGCTCCTGTCGATGTGATCTAGGCGCTCTACAGCCTCTGCCAAAGCTGCCACGTTGTCCGGCTCGACGATCCAGCCGGTTTCTCCATCGCTGACAATTTCCGCGGGCCCACCCCGGCGGTAGGTAATCACCGGCACGCCACAGGCCAAAGCTTCCACCGCCACCAAGCCAAAGGCCTCCACCCACTTGGGGGTCATGATCAAGGCTGAGCATTGCCCCAAGATCCGCTGCATTTGCGGGGTGGGCAAAAACCCTCGGTAATCCAATTGGGCATGCGGGTACTGCTCTTGGATCTGCTGCCAGTAGCCTGGCTCTTGCAGGTGGCCTAGGATCACCACCGGCCTTCCCGTCTTCTCGGCTAGGGCAGCACAGTCTTCCAGGCCCTTTTCGGAGGCAATGCGCCCAATCCAACACAGGGATCCATTCCCTTGGGGCACAAAGTCGTAGAGGCGCAGATCCACCCCGCAGGGCAGATAGACAAAGGGATCCCGACCTGCCGCCATCTCGGCTCGGGCAAAGGCAAAGGTCTGGGCTTGCGCCCGCGAATGCACCGCCAGCCGACCAGGGTAGCGATGGGCAATGTGCTCTAGAGCCTGATCGACGGCATCGCTGAGGGATCCCATGCTGACGATGTGGGCCACCGGGGTGCGGAAAAAATCCGTCAAATAAAACGAGAGCCAATCGTAGCTCCAGTTCACGATTAGATCGAACTGATCTTGCAGGTGGGCAGCCCGCTGCCACAGGTTGGCCAGCAGAGAGGGGGTGTGGATCAGAACCGGCTGATCGCGGCGCTGGGTTTGCGCATAGGCCGGGGGAAGGCCCGCCACCGGCTCGATCACCTCCTCCGGCAACTCCGCCATTCGGGATCCCACAGGGGCCAACACCCGCACTTGGGATCCCATCTGGAGTAAGACACGCGTCAGGTTGGCAAGATTGAGCTCCACACCACCACCGGCCCCGGATCCCAGAGGTCCAACAGGGGTGGAGAGGAACAGATAGCGGTAGGGACGAGCCATAGGGAGAGCCTCGGTAGCTCAGCCCATTGTCTTCTCAATCCGGATACCCGACTCCTTTTGCCTGGCCTCAAAGCCCACAGCCTGCCCAGAACTTTATGAGGCTTTGGCTACAAAAATTTCTCCCTTCTCCACCTTGACCTTGTAGATGGCCAGGTCTGCCTTGGCCGGGCCACGGGTACGGCTGCCATCGGCAGCAAAAGCCGAGCCATGACAGGGGCAGACAAAGTTCTCCCCCCGCCAGTTCACATCACACCCCGCATGGGGACAGGCGGCATCCAAAGCCAGCAGAGAATCTTCTTTTTGCGGATCCCCGACCAGCCAGAGGGTGGCGGTGTTTTTCCCAAAGGCGTTTTCCACCTTGAAGGGGCCATCTTTGAGATCGGCCAGAGTGGCAACTTTCACAAACTCCGGCTCAGAAGCCTTAGAGCCAGAAGCAGTTCCCTGGGCCAGGGCAAAACGGCGCCGGGTAAACCCAGGTAACCAACCCACCAACGAGCCAAAACCGAGAGCCAGCCAGCGAAGAAAACCACGACGATTGTTGTACATGGCTATGTGTCCTTGGAGGTGTGCGAAATGTAGGTCATGAGCCAGCAAAAGACCGGCCCCTTCAGAAGGGATCCCCGTACAAATGCTGCCCTTAACATTTTGTTACACCGGAACAGTTTCGGCCAGGGCCAAGCCGCACTTTTTCCGGCTAGAGTACGCAGTAGCCCTCTTCGTTGCTTGAGTACCGGGGATGGGCTCTTGCACTGCTGGAGCTTAGGATCGAGAGGTAAACAGCTCAGCAACCGCGCAGGCAAAGCCGGGCAACAGGGGAGAAGACAACGCATCCTGAGCCAACAGCGTTTCTACCAAGACCAACTGGGCCTGTTGTCTGCGATACACCCCTACTCTCTGAGCCAGCCGATCGACGATCCAGTACTCTTGCACCCCATGCACAGAGTAGAGTTTCCGTTTTGCCAAGCGGTCTCGATCCTTATGAACTTTTCCAGGTGATAGGACTTCAACCACCAGCTCAGGGGCACCCCGAAAATGTCCTGCTTCATCTTGAATCTGTGATAGCCGCTCATAACTAACCCAAACAACATCGGGAGACACATTATCAAATTCGGAAAAGAGGATCCCTGGCATGATTGAGGGTTCTCCCAATCCTGTTTCTAGCGACCACCGATGCAGTGCGGAGAACAAACACCCGATAATGTGCTGATGTTTGTGATGAGGAGAGCGAGTCACCAGCAGTTCTCCGTCGATGATCTCGTAGCGGATCCATTCATTCTCTGGAAGAGCCTCGATATCCCGAGTGGTCCAGCGTACTTCTGTAGCAGTCATTAGCTATCCCTATAGCAATAAATGGTGCTATGCCCAGGGCACCCTGCTGCTGTACCTACGACACTGGGCCGACAACTGCAACGCTGTCGCAACAGCGGGAACCGCACTTGGCGTAGCCAAATCTTAGCCCAGGATCCCGTTCACAGAAGCGAGACGGAGTCCTTCCTCTCTAACCACGACGGCTCAATGGATAGAGGTTCTCTAGAGCTGGACTATTGGCTGCGCTATCGTGTGGGGCTAGTTGGGATAGATGCGCAAGCGGCGGTTGGGCTCTTCGCCAAAGCTTTGGGCCCGCAGGTGGTAATGTTCCACCAACTGGTGTTGGAGCTTGCGGATCAGAGGCGAACGGGGCAAAAGTTCCACCGGCTGAGACTTGGGAATGACAATTTGCTCCACCGCCAGGCGGGCTTCTTCCAGAGCTTCGGTTTCATCGCCTGAGCTGGCGCGAATGAACAGCTCCAGGTCGGAATCGGATCCATCTTCGCTTTCGATGTTGAGGATGTGGCGCAGGGCGCGGGCCAGGGCAATCAGAGTATTGGCCTTAACGGTGTGAATCGGGATCTGGCGGGAGTGGGCCATCTGCTGGATCTTGGAACGGCTGCGCACCTGGGATCGCAAGGCCAAGACAATGTCCGCCCCATCCAGGTCTTTGGTGACATCCGCCGGCAGTTTCAGGGTTTGGATCACCTGCTCCAGGTAGAAGCGGCTCACTCCGTAGGGGTAGATCATCAGCGGCCCATCCGGATTCTGCTGCCGTCCTGTCGGGGCTAGGGCGGATCCCTCCCAGTCCAAATCTTCTTCTTCGTCAGAGCCGGATTCCGCTTTGGATTCGGCCACCACCTGAGGGGCAGGACGGGATCCCGCTGGCGTTAGCGGGACGGAGTCCTCTCGCCTCTCCAGGAGCAAACCCGATTCTCCTTGCTGCTGCGAGCGACTTTCAAGCGGCTCTGAAGGCAGAGCTTCCATCCGTCCAGAGCGTTGCCATCCTCCCCGCTCCCGTGCTGCGGAGATTGTGCTGCCGGCGGGGGGCCATTGGGGGCCAGATAGGGCCGGGCGCTCATTCGTGACTATCACCACCTGGCCGCGTTCGTCTAAACTGCGGGTTTGGGTCAGCGGCTCGCGGTTGCGCAAGAGACGATCCACAGTGGCGGCCACATCTTCGTGGATGACCCAGCGGGATCGCTCCAGCATCTCTATGGCAATCTCAAACGTAGGGGGAGCTTTGCGCTCCAACACACTCTTTTGAGAGCCGCGCCGCCGCGCCTCTTCATCTCCCAGGGTGACGGATTGGATCCCGCCTACCAAGTCGGAGAGGGTGGGATTTTTGATCAGGTTGTCGATGCGGTTGCCATGGGCGGTGGCCACCAGTTGTACCCCCCGCTCGGCAATGGTACGAGAGGCCAAAGCTTCCAGTTCAGTGCCGATCTCGTCGATAACTACCACTTCGGGCATGTGGTTTTCCACTGCCTCAATCATCACCTTGTGCTGCAGCTCTGGGCTGGCCACCTGCATCCGTCTGGCCCGGCCAATGCCCGGGTGGGGCACATCGCCATCGCCGGCAATCTCGTTGGAAGTGTCGATAATAACCACTCGTTTGCCCAGCTCATCCGCCAGCACACGGGCAATCTCCCGCAAGGCCGTGGTTTTGCCCACCCCTGGTCGGCCCAGCAACAGCATGGAGCGCCCCTGTTCCACCAAGTCGCGGATCATGCTGATCACGCCGATAACGCAGCGACCCACCCGACAGGTAAGGCCAATGATTGTGCCTTGGCGGTTGCGAATGGCACTGATCCGGTGCAGGGTAGAGGCAATGCCTGCGCGGTTGTCACTGCTGAACTCTCCAACCCGGCTGATCACCTGATCCAAGTCGGCCCGGGTGATCACGTCCTCGGAGAGGTAATCGGCAAAGCCGGGGAAGCGGGCTTCGGGACGGCGGCCCAAATCCAGCACCACCTCCACCAATCGATCCAGGTGAGGATGCTGTTCTAGGCGCTCGCGAATTGGAGCCGGCAGGATATCCAAAAGCTTGCTCAGGTCGTCGCTGTATTGAACCTGGCCGGGAAAGCCGGTACGTTCACGTAAGCGGTGCGGAGCACTTTCCGGATCCATCGACGGACTTGGGGTTGAGGGCTGTACGGGGAAACTCATGGCTGAGCAACGTCGTTAAACGCAGGAAAAACAGGTTTGCCTAAAAGCAACGGATCGCCGCTTTACTTGCTGCACCAACTGCTTTGCCAACGGGATCCCTGCCACCAATCCAGGATTCCATCCTGACTCCGATGAGCTGTGAGCTGGCTCTTCCAGATAGGCTGACACCAACTGTCGCGCATAGCTGCCGAAGGCCACCCCCGCCACCGGCCACCGGGGATCCAACAGCGGCACCGTTTGGGCGTTGGTTCCTCCTGCCAATTGCACATAGCCGGGCAGGCCCATGTTCAGCACCTTCTCGGCCAACTTTAGGGCAGCTTTGCCGGTGCCAGCTCCAATATCGCCACTCATAGGCCGGCCATCCACCTGCCAGATCAACACTTCCGGCAAGGGATCCATAAGAGCCAGCAAATCCCTCAAGTAAGCCTCTAGGCCCGGGCCATCGTTAAAGCTAATTGAGATTGCCTGGAGCTGAGGTAGCCAGGGCTTCAGGGATCCCCACAATTGCTCGAATGACCTCTGGCGACCAATGCAGGTGTGAATCTCCACCGCTTGAATGCCCAGCTCGACCAAAGGCGGCAAAACTTCTGACAAAGCGACCTGGTAGCCGAAGGTGGCAATGCGCCGGTGGGGGCAAACCGGCTCACAGCGCCCACAGCCGTAGCACAGCTCTGTCTGGATGTGGACTTGAGCAGGAAGGGCTGCCTGTGTCAAGGCATGGGGAGGACAGACTGCCAAACAAGGCTGAGGACAGTCGGCAGGACAGACGGGAGCCGTCAGCACCGCCTTGCGGAAATGGACGTCTTCGCCGTCATTGACGCTGACCATCAACCAAGGGAACCCCGCCTGGGGATCTTCGGCTTGTGCCCGTTGGATCCCTTCTTGAGCGGCCCGCACTATGGCCGGATCGGCAGCAACATCAATGCAATCTGCCCCGGCCAGCGTGTAAAGGAAAGCCAGCTCCCGAACCGAGGGCAAGTGGTGGAAACTTGCGCCGCAGATCAGCTTAAACCAGGTACCCTGTTGCAGCGAGGCGGTTGGCAAGGTCACAGGCACAAGAAGCCGCTAGCAGGATGGGAATCTGAGCCGCAGGCCATCTATTTGAGATGGTAGCAAAGAAATTTCCAGGATCCTGAAGAGAGCATGACTCTAGTCAATAATAAGCTCAACTATACTGAAAATAATGTATAATATGTTCAGTACGGATTACTACCAGTTGATCTTTCTGTTTACTTTCGAGTCTGCCAACATGGTAGCCAAAGCAAAGCAGAAAATTGGTAGTAAGACGACACGGAAACTGCGCTTTGGGTATTCTACTCAAAGCTTTGCGGGATACCGCCATTCTGTTTGGACTTCGTCCCGCTAACGCGAATGGAAACAAACAGAATGCTATCGCTGCATAGTTGAACAGTGATGTTCAGCAGTGTTCAGCGTAAATGTATCAGGTTCAGGCGCTCTGCAGAGGTTGCCAACGAATTGACCGTTCTCGGCCCAGTTCCACCACAAACTTCACTCCCTTGTCTTCCCGACTCAGCTTCACCAGGTAGGAGAGTTCCTGTTGGCTGAACACATGCCCCTCGTAAAACCAAAACACCAACCCCTTTGCTTTCGGGGGCAAGGTGGCCCGATACTGCTCGATCAACGCGGGAAAGAAATAGGTGCGCCGCTCCGATTTGCCCAGCGTGGCAGGCCGTACCCCATGAATGCGCGTCAAATAGCTGGCCAGATCCCCGATTCCCTTACTGGAGAGGGTGACCACCTCATACCCAGCTCCGCGCAGCCGCCGCAGGTAGTGCCCTTCGGATCCCCCCTCTGGGGTTACAAAGATGGCCAAAGCCCCAGATTGCTCCAGTTGCTGTACAAACTTTGCACCTGAGCCGACCAGCAGCATAGGAAGAACTCCATGACTCGTCTAGGGTTGGACAAGCAGCCCACCTGCGCTCATTGTAACGGGATGGCGCCTGAAGCTGGGGATAGAAGCTGCCAATGGAACCCATAGAATACTGGCTATCTCCCTGTTTTGCAGAAGGGAGCGTAAAGAAGGGTTAAGATACGGGTAACCTGCTTGCAGGTCTCAACCCACAGGTGGCGGACAAAGGCGGATGGATCCCCCTAGTAGGGATGGCCTCCCCGCCACTTACACAGCGACAACAGATGAACCTCATCATGCGACGACGCGAGCTGTTGACCTTGGCGGTGGCCGGGTTGATTACAGCACCACTCAGCTTAGCAGGAGAGCAAAGAGCAATGGCCCAACAGACTTATCCCTTCACCAAAACCGACGCCGAGTGGCGGCAACTGCTCACCGAAGAGCAATACTATGTGCTGCGCCAAGAGGGCACTGAGCCCCCCTTCCGCAACGCTTACTACGACAACAAGGCCCCAGGTATCTATGTCTGTGCCGGCTGTGGGCAGGAGCTGTTTTCCTCAGCGGCCAAGTACGACAGTGGCACCGGTTGGCCCAGCTTTTGGGAGCCGATTGCTCCACATGTGATCGGCACCAAGACGGACTGGAAATTGTTTGTGCCCCGCACGGAAGTCCACTGCTCTAACTGCGGTGGGCATCTGGGGCATGTGTTTCGGGATGGCCCCCCACCCACGGGTTTGCGCTACTGCATCAATTCTGCTGCCCTCAAGTTCATCCCAGCCACCACTTAGAAATCCTCTTGGCTCCAGCTAAAACTGAGCCGCCTGTCTGGGTGAGCCTATGTCGGACTACACGTTCCTGGATGCTGCTTCGATTCTGCTGCGGGAGGGCCTGGAAGCTCTCTTGGTGCTGGTGGCACTGCTGGCCCTTATGAGCAAGAGCGGGCAATCGGCTCAGAAGCGCTGGGTGTGGATAGGGGGATCCGCGGGCTTGCTGGCAGCGGTGATGCTCGGCCTGCTGGTGAAGCTGTTTTTCCAGCAGATGCTCACCCACACGCGACAAGAGGTGCTGGAAGGGATCACCGGGCTGGTGGCAGCAGGTTTGTTGTTCTCGGTCAGCCTTTGGTTGCACCGCCGGGCTGCAGTGGCTTGTTGGCAAACCTTTGTGCGGGAACAGGCGCAGGCGGCACTGGCCACGGGTCAGGTTTTTTCCTTGGCTTTTCTGGCCTTTGTGGCGGTGTTTCGCGAGGGGGCGGAAACGGTGCTGTTTTATGTGGGGTTGGCCCCTTCCCTCTCGGCAAAAGATTTTTGGCTGGGGATCGGCCTGGGATCCCTGGTGTTGGTGGCGGTGGCGATCTTGCTGCTGCAGGTGGGGCTGAAATTGCCGCTGGGAGTTTTTTTCCGGGGCCTGAGTCTGCTGGTTTTCTATTTGGGCTTTAAGTTTTTGGGCAGTGGCTTGCACGCTCTACAGGTGGCGGACTGGCTGCCCATCACTCCTCTTGTTGGGATCCCAAAGCTGCGCTGGCTGGGCATATATCCCACTTGGCAGACGCTGCTCCCCCAACTGGTGCTGCTGGGAATAGCTTTCGCCTTGTGGGTGGGGCAATGGCTGCGAGCTGATCCGGCTCGAAAGCTTTCTTCGTGAAAAACGTTCTCCACGAGCCCTGTGGATTCCACCAGCCTTGAGCTTGATGAGTCCTGGTTTTGGTTTCGATGGATGGCAACCAAAAGGCTGCACCCAGTCAAGCCTTCCAGTCCAAGAAAGCAAAGCCTACCGGCAGGGATCCGGCAGGCCGCTGGATTTTGTCGGAGATCCCCAGTAGGAAACCCTGTCGATCGCTACGGAATCGACAGAGAGCATCCACTCTGTGGGGTTCCCGAGAATCAGGTATCGTAGACCCGGCATTCAACAGCATCTGGGTTTTCAGCGCAGTGCTTCTCTAGGCTGCTGGGAGTCCTCGGCTGGTGGCTGCGAGCTGCCAGCACTTCTTCAACCGCATCCCAGGCCGCACGGCAGTGGGGATCCCCTTCGCCGTACTCAGAGCAGACGTTGCGAGCATTTTCCAGCTCTTTGGCGATCACTTCAGACAGTCCCATGTTCTCAAGCTCCTTTAGACTAGATGGGGCCGGTGGCCCGCTGATGTAACCGGCTGACGCAGAACCTGTAGGGATTCGGTGTAACCGAGGATCAACAGGTAAAAACCAGCCGATCCAGACGGGGAATAAGTTCAGGATAATGACCTTGTGCCAACCGAATTGATCAACCGGATATATTACCCATTCTAAACAGTGACGACAGGGGGGTGCAGCTGCACTTTCGCGATCTCTTTGGGATCAGGATGCGCAGGGATCCCTCAGGCCCCAAACAGTTGTTCAATCCGTTGCCGCACCTGCTCTGGGGATCCCTGTTGACGCACTTGACCTTCCGAGAGCAAAATCGCCCCGTCTGCCCATTCCAGTTCCGCCAGCCGATGGGTTACCCAAAGGGCGGTGATGCCTTCTTGATCCACCAATTGACGGATGCACCGCAGCAAATCCGCCTGGCTGTCGGGATCCAACAGAGCTGTCGGCTCGTCCAAAAGCAGCACCTCGCTGCGCCGGGCCAAAGCCCCTGCCACTGCCACCCGTTGCTTCTGTCCGCCGCTGAGGCCGTGGATGGGCCGACGGATCAGGTGCTTTAATCCGACTTGCTCCAAGGCTGTTTCCACCCGCCGGTGAATTTCCGCCAAGGTCAGAGCCTCTGCTCCCAAGCCAAAGGCCACATCGGCTCCCACCGTGGGCATGAACAGTTGGTGATCCGGGTTTTGAAACACATAGCCCAGCCGACCGCGAATCTCCAGGTGGCCCGAAAGGGGCTGGGGATGGGTCAGGGATCCGGACAACAGTTGCAACAGGGTGGACTTGCCGCTGCCATTGGGCCCCAAGAGCATCCACAACTGGCCCTTGGGAATGACAAAACTGCACGCCTGCAAAACCGGCGGACGTTCCGGCCAAGCAAAGGTCAGGCTCTCCACCCGAATGGCCACCTCAGACATGGGGATCCCTTAGCGGCAGAGAGAAAAGGGCTGTCCTCAGCTTTGCAACTGGGCCAAAAAACCGGGACGGGCTCCCATGGGGCTGGCGCCGCCCGACTTGGAAGTCATTTGCACGCCACATAGCTCACCGGTGAGCAGGAACACCTTTTTGCCGGTGCGGTCGCAGGTCAGCTCCAAACTCTGAGGGGATCCACTCTGCAGAGCATTGACGATGCTTTGGTAGGCCCGGTTGGCCGCTTCTTCCTCTTTTTGGTGGACAACGATGGGGGCAGGGTTCCCTTTCAGGAGCAGTTCCAGAGTGTACATGGCTGACCGTTGCGTAGTGGGCCGTGGGACAAAAGAGAGGCACCCAGAGGACGCCGTTGGCGACAGCAGGACGAAGTCCTTTTCCAGTATCGCAGGTTGGGCCAGGGTACCGGCAGGCTCAACAAATGACGGGGGAGTTTCTCTCGCCAGATTAGGCCAGGCCGGTGCCGAGAAAAGGCAGCAGGCTAATCAGCAACAGGCCCAACGTGGCCAGGGATCCCGCCAAGAAGGAGAGGGAGCGCCCAATGGGAATATCGGCAATGTAGAAAAAGTTGTAGAGCAGCCGCGCCAGCAGAAACACCCCACACAGCACAGCTACCCCTTCATCTCCGCTGAGGCCAAAATACCAGGGATCCGAGTGAGGGCCGGTGATGTAGGCAATCAACGCTGCTGCCGCAAACATCCCAAAGGTCTCAAACCCGTTGGCGTGGGCCCAGGTGGCCCGTTGCCCGTAGGGAGGTAGCCTATCAAACATAGCCCGAGGGGCATGCAGGTCGTAGCCGACGCGGGCACGGGCATAGCCCACCACCCCCATGGGCAGATAGACCAAGAGCATGGCTGCCGCGATGGAGAACAGGGGGATGGCTACGAGAGGAGGATTTGGCAACATAAGATAGGCAAAAGGGCGGTGCACAATGACAGAGGAGAGAAAAGAGCCCAGCTTGGGTGGGAGCTATTGCCGGGAAAATCAACACCAGAACCATTATCCATCTATCGGGCTGTCTATCCAGGCAGATGCTTGCGTCAGGAAATCTTGCGGATTTGCCGGCGGCGCTCCTCATATTCAGCGCGGGTGATCAAGCCCTGTTTCAACTGGCTTTCCAACTGCTGTTCGGGATCCCGGGCTTCTCGCCCTTCCACACTGGTCCACTCCAGCTCGATCAACTCTCGGTTGAATCGAAAATCGAAATCGGCATTGCTCATGGTCAGGATCCACAGCCCTTCCAGCAAACAAAGGGCGCGTACCCCGTAGCTGAGGATCTGCAGCGGGATGGAAGGAACGAACACCATCAGCCCCGCCACCAAGTAGCCCCAGCCCCAGCGTTGGTGCCCCATATAGAAGCGCTGCAACCCTGGAATGAACACCCCCAGCATCGCCAGCCAGCCGGCCACCTCGCGGACCAACCGCCGACGTTCCTGTGGGGGCATATCAGGGCCCCTGCTCTCGGCCATAGACTGCACCAGCTAGATGTGCCATTAAGCTAGCTCAGTTTTGGCCGCACAGGGCTCAGGAACTTGGATCCAACCTCAGAAGATTTTTGAGCAGCATCCCGCCGCCTATACTTGATGGGGGCAGTTCGGGGAAGGAACATGGCAGAGCGGGAGCTATCGGTAGCGATCTTGGCAGCGGGCAAGGGCACCCGGATGCGATCACGGCTGCCCAAGGTGCTGCACAAACTGGGATCCCTGTCTTTGATCGAGCGGCTGCTGCGCACGGTGCTAACCTTGAAACCCCACCGCTGTCTGGTGATTGTGGGTTATGAACAGGAGCAGGTGCGCCAAGCCCTGCGGGAGTACCCGGTTGAATTTGTGGAGCAGGCCCAGCAATTGGGCACCGGACACGCCGTTCAACAGCTGTTGCCCGTCCTGGGCGGTTTTCAGGGGGATCTGCTGGTGATCAACGGGGATGTGCCCCTGCTGCGGGCAGAAACCCTGCAAGCTCTGGTGGAGCGCCACCGCCAGATGAACCCAGAGGTAACCTTGCTCTCGGCTCAGGTGGCGGATCCCTATGGCTATGGGCGGGTATTTTGCGATGCCCAACAGCGGGTGCTGGAACTGGTGGAAGAGCGAGACTGCACCCCGGCCCAACGGCAAAATCGCCGCATCAACAGTGGGGTGTATTGTTTCCACTGGCCGGCTCTGGCTCAGGTTTTGCCCCATCTCAACAGCAACAACGCGCAGCAGGAGTACTACCTAACGGATGCCGTCAAGCGGGTGGGCAAAGCCATCGCTCTGGATGTTGCCGATCCGCAAGAAATTGTGGGCATCAACGACCGCCGCCAACTGGCCCAGGCGTACCAGATTTTGCAGGATCGCCTCAAGGAAGCCTGGATGGAAGCCGGGGTCACCTTTGTGGATCCCGACAGCAGCAGCCTCGAGGAAACGGTGGAATTGGCCCCCGATGTGGTGATCGAGCCCCAAACCCATCTGCGAGGGGTGTGCCGCATTGGCTCGGGAACCCGCCTGGGGCCGGGCAGTTGGATCGAGTCCAGCGAGATTGGATCTGGGTGTCACATTCTCTACTCGGTGGTCAGCCACAGCCGCATCGGCAACCAGGTTTGGATAGGCCCCTACGCCCACGTGCGCCCCCACAGCCAGATCGGGGATCACTGCCGCATCGGCAACTTTGTGGAAACCAAAAATGCCCAGATCGGATCCCACAGCAACGCCGCCCACTTGGCCTACCTGGGCGATGCCAAGCTGGGATCCCAGGTCAACATCGGGGCGGGCACCATCATCGCCAACTACGACGGCCAGCAAAAGCACTTTACCGAAATTGGGGATCGCAGCAAAACAGGCGCCAACTCGGTTCTGGTGGCTCCTTTGCAGGTGGGATCCGATGTCACCATTGCTGCCGGCTCCACCATCCCTGCCCGCTACCCCCTGCCGGATGACTGCTTGGTGATCGCTCGCTCCCGCCCGGTGGTCAAGCCCGGTTGGCGACTTGGGATCCGCTCTTCCCGCCCCCAGGAGCCCCAGCCCATGCCGCCGGGATCCCTCAAGATTTATCCCTTGCGCCTTTTCCCCGGCCAAGATCTCAAGCAGGAACTAGAGCGATTGGCCCGGCAGCAGCCCTTGCAAGCGGGGTTTGTCCTCAGCGCTGTCGGCAGCCTCAGCCAAGCCACCCTGCGCCTGGCCGACCAAACGGGGGATCACCTGTTGTCGGAACGCCTGGAGATCCTGGCCCTGAGTGGATCCCTGTGCCCTGACGGAGTCCATCTCCATCTCACCGTTGCCGATGCCCGAGGCCAAACCTGGGGGGGACACCTGCGCCCCGGCTGCCTCATCTACACCACCGCCGAAATTGTCCTCGCCGACAGCCCGGAGTATCGCTTCTCCCGTCAACCGGATCCGGCCACCGGCTACCTGGAGTTGCACATCCAACCCGTGGCAGGGGATCCCTGCTGGCCGTCCCCACCCCCCCAACCCCAGCAAAACCAGCAGACAAAACCAGAGGCTGACAACAGCAGGCCGAAAAGCCTACAGTAGTCAACACGAGTTACCTAAAGCTAAAGGGGGCTTGTGAGCGCCAAGCCGAAAGCTTCACGGAACTCATGGACGCTTTGCGGTGTGGCGGGCATGTTACTGGGTTTTCGGACGCAACTCATTCTTAACCGCAAGCAAACAACTCTAGCCGCCCAACACGCTGGGGTAGCCCGCCACGCCTATAACTGGGGCTTAGAAGTCTGTCGGCAAGCCCTGGAGAACCAGCAAAAACTTCCCACCGCCATTGACCTGCACAAGCGCCTAGTGGCCGAGGTGAAGAAAGAACATCGCTGGTACTACCAGGTCTCCAAATGCGCCCCTCAGCAGGCATTACGCAACTTGGAGCAAGCCCTTAAGCGCTGGCGGGGTGGGTTGGGGAAGTTTCCCCGCTTCAAACGCAAGGGAGTGCGAGACAGCTTTTACCTGGAAGGGAGTATTCGCACTTCTGGCAACCGCATCAAGGTACCTATCTTCGGTTGGCTGCGCTGTGCAGAGCTGCTCCCGGTGACCACACCCAAGAACGTGGTTGTTAGCTTGAGAGCATGACTCTAGTCAATAATAAGCTCAACTATACTGAAAATAATGTATAATATGTTCAGTACGGATTACTACCAGTTGATCTTTCTGTTTACTTTCGAGTCTGCCAACATGGTAGCCAAAGCAAAGCAGAAAATTGGTAGTAAGACGACACGGAAACTGCGCTTTGGGTATTCTACTCAAAGCTTTGCGGGATACCGCCATTCTGTTTGGACTCCGTCCCGCTAACGCGAATGGAAACAAACAGAATGCTATCGCTGCATAGTTGAACAGTGATGTTCAGCAGTGTTCAGCGTAAATGTATCAGACGCGACAGGCACTGAACACTCTGGAAGTGTTTGTTAGCGTTTCGTAGGTCTTTCGGAGCGGTCATCAGTACCCCGTTGAGCAGCCAGAAATTGTTAAGCTTAACGCACGGATGGCAGTATCCGGCCATGCCCCGAGTGACAACTGCTGACGATCTGCTGACAGAATATGCCTCTGGCGAGCGCAACTTTCAAGAATCCAACCTGGTGGGGGTGGACTTGGTGCGCTCCAACCTGCAAGGGGTGAATCTGAGAGGGGCCAACCTCTCCTTTGGCAAGCTGAGTGGCATTAACCTGCAGGAAGCCGATTTGCGCGGCGCCGATCTCAGCTCGGCCAACTTGATGGGGGCCAACCTCCGCGGGGCCAATCTTTGGGAAGCCAACTTGATCGGCGCGGATCTCAGCTTTGCCGACTTGCGGGAAGCCAACTTGCACGGTGCCTACCTTTGGGAAGCCAAGCTAACCCGTGCACAACTGCAGGGAGCCGATCTGAGCGGGGCAAAAATCGGCGGAGCAGTGCTGACCGGCGCTGACCTCAGGGGGGCCATCCTACCTGACGGGAGTGTGCTGGCTTGAGCCACCCCCCAGCAGACAAGGCAGAATGGAACTGTTGCGACGGGATCCCTGATGTTACTGCTGTTCAACTTGGTCTTGACACTGCTGCTGGCTTTGGGAGTGGCAGTCCTGGCCGGGCAAAACCCCACCACCCTGACCGTACATTTCTTAATGTGGCGCTCGGTGGAGCTGCCTTTGGGATTTCTCATCGCCGCGGCTGTCGGCTTGGGCCTGTTGACGGTGGGGCTGGGCTCTCTCCTCTGGCCTGGGCGCAGCTTTTCTGCCACCGCCCGCCAATTACAAGAGCGGGTGCGCCAACTGGAAATGCAGGATCAACCGCCCCAATAACGGCCAATTCCCAAAGGGATCCCTCTGCTTTCTGGCTTTGGCTCAACGGCTTCGATCCCCTGCAATTCTACCTGCAATTCTATAGTTGACTTGACAATCTTGTCGCTGGCCCTAGGGAAAGCATGCTGGAATGGCCCACCGATGCGAGACTGGGCGTAAGCTGAGATCAGGATCCCTTCGCCGTCTGCTTGAGCAGTGCGTATCTCCAACCGTAACCATGGCTTATTTTCAACCTACTTCCCCGGATAGCTCTCCCCAAGACCCACGGGCCCTGCGCAAAGCCCTGCGCGGATCCAGCACCTACTTCGCCAAGGGGTTTGAAGAACACAAGGATCAGGCTCAACTGGAGCTGCAAACCACCTACAAAAGCCCCCTTGTGGAGCAAATCCGTGCCCAGTCCTACCGCTATCAGCGGGGCGACATTACCATTCACCTGGCCAGGGCCTTTGGCTTTTGCTGGGGCGTGGAACGGGCGGTGGAATATGCCTATGAAGCGCGGCGACGCTTTCCGGATCGGCAACTGTGGATCACCAACGAGATCATCCACAACCCTCTGGTAAACCAGCACCTGAAGGAGATGGGGATCCGCTTTGTGGAGAAAGGCCCGGACGGCAAGAAGGACTTTTCTCAGATCCGGCCCCAAGATGTGGTGATTTGGCCTGCTTTTGGGGCGAGTGCATCGGAAATGGCGTTTTTTCGGTCGCAGGGCAATGAGATTGTCGATACCACCTGCCCCTGGGTTTCCCGCGTGTGGAACCAAGTGGACAAGCACCGCGCGGCCCAATTTACCTCTGTCATCCACGGCAAGTACAACCACGAAGAAACCGTAGCCACCAGCTCCTTTGCCGAAAAGTACCTGGTGGTGCTGAACCTGGAAGAAGCGGA
Source organism: Thermostichus sp. MS-CIW-34 (assembly GCF_054060435.1). Lineage (NCBI taxonomy): Bacteria > Bacillati > Cyanobacteriota > Cyanophyceae > Thermostichales > Thermostichaceae > Thermostichus > Thermostichus sp. MS-CIW-34. The sequence goes on from NZ_JBSSDE010000009.1 coordinate 17,221, forward strand.
ATGGGTCGCCCGCTACATTTTGCAGGGCGGAGATGCGGCAGAATTTCGGCGGCGCTTCGGCAAGGCCACTTCCCCCGGTTTTGATCCGGATCGCGATCTGGAGCGGATCGGCATCGCCAACCAAACCACGATGCTGGAAGGGGAGACCCGCGCCATTGCCAAGCTGTTTGAGACCACCATGCTGCGCAAATATGGCCCCCAGGAGTTAGACAACCACTTCATGAGCTTTAACACCATCTGCAATGCCACCCAAGAGCGGCAGGACGCCATGTTCGAGCTGCTGGAGCAGCCTTTGGATGTGGTGGTGGTGATCGGGGGGTTTAATTCCTCGAATACCACCCACTTGCAGGAAATTGCCCTGGCCAAAGGCCTGCCCTCCTTCCATATCGATGGCCCCGACTGCATCCAACCCAACAACCGCATCCGTCACAAGCCACTTCACCAAGACCCGACGGTTACCGAAGGGTGGCTACCCGATGGGCCGGTGCAAATCGGCATTACCTCCGGTGCCTCTACCCCAGACCGCGTTGTTGAAGAGGTGATTCAACGCATCTTCGCTCTACGTGAAGAACCCCGGCGGATCCCTGCCTAGGGATCCCTTCCCTCTCCCTCTTGAGCGTGCTCAACACCCTTTTTCAGGTTTATCCTCCCTTGCTGGGCTGGACGCTGCTGGGTTTTTTTCTCCAGAAGGGGCTGCCCGGCGACTGGAAGCGTTGGCTGGATCCTCATGCTTTGGGGCGGTTCATGTTCTGGGTGGGGGTGCCCCTCAGCATTGTCGGGTTTATGCAGGGGGTGGATCTGTCGGGCCAAATCTGGGTCGCCCCTCTGATCTGTTGGCTGTCGGTGGGGCTGGGGTTTGCCTTGACCAGCGCTTGGCTGTGGTGGCAGCGCCACAACTGTTGGAGCAGTGCCCAGCAGGGCAGCTTTCACCTAACCGCCACCCTGGGGAACACCGGGTATTTGGGCTATCCCATCTGTCTGGCTGTGGCCGGAAGGGCTTACTTTGGCTGGGCCCTGTTCTACGATCTGCTGGGCACTCTGTTCATGGCCTACGGGTTTGGCGTGTGGGTGGCCAGCCGCCACGGCAGTTCCCATGCTCAGCCTTGGCAGGTGGGCCTCCACATTCTGCGCACCCCTGCCCTCTGGTCGTTTGCGATGGGCCTACTGCTGACCCGCGAACCCCTGCCGGGTTGGCTCTCTCAAGGGTTGGCGGCTTTTGCCTGGAGCATGATCCCGCTCAGTTTGATGATTTTGGGGATGCGGCTGGCCCAGGTGAAGCGCTGGGGATCCTTTCTTGCCGCCGGAGTGGCCCTCTTGATCAAAATTGTGATTGTGCCGCTCTTGGTGGGAATCGGCCTTGCCTTCACCCCCTACCCGCCTCTGGCCAAGCTGGTGCTGGTCCTGCAGAGCGGTATGCCCCCCGCCATCGCCACCCTGGTGCTCACGGAAGAATACGACTTGGATCGGGAAATTACCGTCACCGCCTTGGCCGTGGGGTACTTGGCCGCCTTGCTGACCTTGCCCCTCTGGCTGGGGCTGTGGGGATCCTAATAGGCCAGGTGAGACAACGTCTGCTCTAGGTAGCGATGCACCAGTTGATCCAGCTCTGCTTCCTGAGTGGGCAACTCCCGGCCCTGGAGCCATCCCCGAAAACCCGAGCTTTCCACAATGGCCTGCCGCAATGGCTTCCAAACTGCTTGCGTGCGCAGTGCTGTATCGGAGCTGAGAGCAGGACTGATCATGAGAAGAAGGTGAGTAGGAGTGGTTCACCCTCAGAATAGCTTGGATCCCAGTTGACTTTGGCTCTCTAGGATACAAATCTCCCCTCTATGCTGAGCAAGCCTTCTCTCAGTCGCTCAAGCCAAAAAATCCTCAATATAGTCATTCCAAACTAGATTGAGACACTCCCCAGGCGTTCCGCGCTGCTTCCGCGGCCACCCCCAGACCTTCTCCCAGAGGGAGAGAGGAGCTGGACAGAAATGTTTCATTCCTGTTTAAAATGACCATACATCCCATCAACTCGAGCAAGAGGCCCAGGGATCCCTAAACGAACAATTGGCTGCGCTGCTCGACCCGTAAAGTTGGCCCCAAGGCATTGAGAAGAGAGACGCCGTAGCTGCGGACGATAATGCGGCTATCCAAAATAGCCACCCATCGAGTGGGGGAGCTGGGGTCTTCTCCCGAATCAGAGCCTTGCCGCAGAGGCGCGACGGCCCGTTGCAACTGGGCAGCAGCCACCGGCAAAAGGTACTGACGAAACCAGTCCTGCTGGGTGCGTTGCAGATATTGCACCCGTCCGGCCACCCTTGGGTCTTCCACAGAAGGGAAGGGCAAAGTGGTGATCACCATCAGTTCCGGGCGAGGCAAGCCGGCCTTGTGGTGTAGCCAGTAGGGCCAGTCGCAGACCAAAATGCCCTTTTCGCCCGGAAAAGGGCTGTTTACCCGCACCCGCGAGCCGAATTCGGCAGCCAAAGCCGCCCCCACCTGTGCCTGCAGAGGTTGATCCGACACCAACACCACCACGAAGCCCTGCGCCTGAGGGATCAAGTTTTTCAGCTCTTGCAGCAGGTGATCCCGAAATAGAGGGCTGTTGGGCAGGGGGAGGCGCGGCAAGTAAAGGGAAAGCTCCGCCCCGCCAGAACGTGGCCAACCCTCGCCTGAGGCAAACCGCAGCGGCGTCAGATCCGGCAAGCCCAACCGTCGCCGATAGGTTTCCGCCTGGCGATCCAGATCCAGCGCTTCCCCAATAATCACCACCGGCTGTGTGGCCCAAATGGGGGCCAACCAATCCTGCAGAGCCGCCGGGCTGTGGTGAAGGGTGAGGCGACCGGTTTCTCGGTCGGTTTCGGCCCACCAAATCCATTTGGAGACGGGATCCCCCTCAGAGCTGAGCCGCCGGCGGATTTGATCCCAGGGATCCGGCAGCCAGCCGGGGTAGCCTGTCACCAAAGACAGCACAGCATCCAGGTGAACCTGTTCATCCGCATGAAGCAGACAGCGGGAAAGAGGCCGCCGCAAAAGCTGAAGGGACAAATTGACCTGAACCTGGGAGAGCTGCTCCGCCTCGGCAGGGAAGATTTGCCGGAGCTGTTGCCAATGGCTGGCTTCCAGGGTCACCGTTAGCGCCTGGTAGGCCCAATCTTCTAGGTCTTCGGCTCCATCCAGGATCAGAGGGATCCCTGTCGGCACTTCCGAGGATCCCTTTCTCAGGCGAGCTTGCAGCCAATCCAGGGGATCCACCAACAGCAACCCCTGGAAATCGGGATCCGGCCAACGGTCTTTTTGCAGGACGGGCTTATGCAACTGCAGGGTGTGCTGTAGCCAGGGGATCTCTTCCCCCAAAATTTGCGCCTGCACAGGAGCTGTGGCACAGAGCAAGGTGGGGTTGGGCCACATCAGGGCCGGCAGCAGATAACTGAGGCGGTGCTGACCCCCAGCAGGCACCTGGATCAAGGTGCTGCGACCCAACCGCAACCCTCGCGCCACCATGCGAGCCATCGTCAACTGGTGGGGCCACAGGGCTTCGGGAGACTGCCGCAAAAGCTGCCGCAACTGTTGGTGGACTTCAACCTCAATCACAGTTCAGTACGCCGGGGATCTGCCACAGACGGTAGGGTGAACTAGCCTATTCTAGGGTAGAGAAGAAAACCAAATCCCATCTCTGGGGTGAGCGATGTCTCTTCTTTCTGCTGTTCCCACAGAGGGCCAACCCGTTGCACAGACGGGATCCCTGCTTCTAGACCGCTCCGGGTGGGGCCGTTTGCGCATGAAGGGATCCCCAGGCTTGGACTATCTGCACAACCAAAGCACCCAAAATCTGAAGGCCCTCCAGCCAGGGCAGGGGGCCGACACGGTTTTCGTGACCCCCACCGCCGGCATCCTGGATTTGGCAACGGTGTACGTGGGAGAAGAAGACTGCTGGATCTGGACTTCACCCCAGCGGCGCAGCCTGCTGATGCAGAGTTTGGGGCGCATGCTGCCTTTGGTGCGGGGAGCACAGTTGAAAGATGAGACAGATCAGACCTTTGGTTTTGGATTGCTCGGATCCCAGAGTCAGGCTCTCCTGGAGAAAGTGGTGAGCTCAGAAGAGATCCCGACCGGGCCTCATGAGCACCGCCCCGTGGAGATCCAGGGGATCCCTGTCCATCTGGCTTGTGGCACGGGTCTTGCCCAGCCGGGGTTTACCCTCTGGGGCGCCATTGACCAGAAAGCAGCTCTTGAAGAATGCTTGCTCCAAGCCGGAGCCAAGCTGGCCCCACCTGAGCTGTGGGAAGTCCTCCGCCTAGAAGCGGGTCGCCCCGCCGCCGACCGAGAGCTGACCTCAGACTACAACCCCCTAGAAGCCGGCCTGTGGCAGGCTATTTCCCTTGACAAAGGTTGCTACGTTGGCCAGGAAGTCTTGGCCAAGCAGGTAACCTACCGGCGCATTCGGCAAACCCTGTGGGGGATCCGCCTTCAAGGAGAGGCTCAGCCCGGCACAGAGATTTTGCGGCAGGGGGAAAAGATTGGTTTACTGACCAGCGCGGGCTTGACTTCGCAAGGGTACCTGGGATTGGGATACGTGCGCACCAAGTTTGAGCCCGCCGAAGGTCTACAAGTAGAAGTCGGCTCGGTGCCGGGAGTCCTGACTCGAATGCCGTTTTTGAGCTTTCCGCCTATTGTCTGAGGTTGTTTTTGCAGACCTCTCTCCTCTCTTTTCTAGAGGGAGAAGCTTAGGCGAAACACCGCAACTCACCAGTCAAAGTGGCGGCGAAAGCGGGGATCCCGTCGATCCTTTTTGCGTCGGTTACAGGTTTTGCACAACGTTTGCAGATTGCTGATATCGTTACTGCCCCCTTGGGCAATGGGGATGATGTGATCGATCTGAAGCTGAACCTCTGGGGGCGACTTTCCGCAACCGCGACAACGGAAGCCGTCTCTTTGGAAAACATACTCCCGCACGGCTGCTGGAATTAGAATCCTTTCGCCGGATTTTCTTTCTTTCATCGTTATTCATCCATACTGCGAAGATCGTCCAGTGGAGACTTTTCATCTAGAGGTTCTAATATCTCTTGGTCGGGTTCTTTTATCAGAAATTCAGGATTGTCAGGATAAAAGTCAATCGTAACTTCTACTCTTACTTTTACTCTACCGGTCTGCCAACCGTTAGTTTTAGGAGAAAGAATCGAGCATGGAACTCCTTTATGGAAAAAATGAACCTGATCTTCATAGGGAATACCTGTTTGTATCTGTATCTCAAACGAACTCAAGTAACTGTCTAGTCCTCTTCCCATTTGGTCAAACCTCAGGAAATAAGAATTGATAGAATCGCAAAGCTTGGAAATCATGTAGACTTCCTGCTTATTGTTCTCGTTGATAAAAGTGATAACTCCGTCTCGCAGTTGGCTAAGATTAATGGATGTTTTTGTCATCTTATCGACCTCAAGACATAGAGACAACTTGAACAGCCCGTAAATCATCCAGTATAGAATCCTCTAGTTTTCTGGGAGCGCTATCTCCAGAATCTCTATATGGGTCATCAGGAACAAACTCGAGATAAACTTTGACTGATATCTTGCCAGAGATCCACGACTTTCTGGGCTGTAAGACTCTAGATTCTATTCCATCCACGAGCATTTTAATGTCCGCATAAACCTTTCTTGATTTAAGGTAACCGTTTGTCCGTAAAGTATCTGAAAGAAGGTAATTAATAATTGCACTATGCAATCTACTTGGAAGGTAGACTTGATCACCAATTCCAACGACAGTTTCCCTATCATCTGACCTAAAAACTATCGGATCGACCACGGCATTGTCTCCTATTGCTAACAGACTTTACTGACTGACATCTCCCCGAATGTCATCCAAAGGCGATCTACTGCTCCCTGATCCCGTTTCTTCTGGCTCAAACTCAACCACTAGTCTCATCCTAACTCTACCAGCAATCCACGGTGAGCCAGGACGTAAGAGTTTAGCAGGAATTCCTTTCACGTTAGTTATTCCGTTCAAGTTGCTCCATAGAATCGAGACTCCCTTTTCGCTAAGTTTGCTGGATAAGTAGGATCTGATACTCTCATAAACAATCTCTGAGTACACCTGAGCAAACTCTTGCGAGTAGATTAGGCGTCCTCCTATATCAATGACAGTATTTTGGAAAATATCTAGCTCAACAAAGCACTCCTGAGATTGATCATTACTTGACACTTGCCCAACCCCCTCTATGTCTCTCTGGCTTAGGCTAGCTCTCACTTTCGCGAAGGTCATCCAGAGGGGATCCACTGCTGCTCTCTGAGCCTGTATCCTCTGGCTCAAACTCTACAATGATCCGCAATCTGACTCTGCCTTTTTCCCAATCCTTCTTGCCTGGCACCAAGAGCTGACAAGCAAGTCCCTGCCCAAACCACTTCGCTTCTTGCAACAATTTTTCTTCTGGCTTGGGAGCAAGAAGGCTACTGGCAATGTTGAGCAAGTCTTCCGGCGGCAGGATCCCTGAGGATCTCAAGGCCGCAATGAACAAGCGATGCAGCTCTTCTTTCTTGGTCAAGTCCTCTTGGGCTGCTTTGACCAAGTTGGCAACCTTGAAAGTTTTCTCCCTTACAGAGAGGATCCCTTCTGGGTGCTGCTGTAGAGGTATCGATTTGGATCCCATGACTTTATCTGGATCAAGTGAAAGGCCAAAAACAAAGACAAGCCGCTCTATCTCAAATCATCGAGAATGCTATCCAACTCTGGAAAACTCTCGTCTATGGGTGTAGAACGACCAAGAGCGACTGCTTCGCTTGCATTGCTGTCACCTACTTGCTGTTCAGGAAGACTTGCCAAAATCTGAACTGACTCACCAACAGAGGAAGGCTCAGGACGAGTAATCAAGGGCAGCATCTCGCGATTGAGGCCCAAAGCCTGCAGGCAGAGGTTGATCCCAGAAACAGCTTGGTTGTACTTGTCTATGCTTGCCTCCAGTTCTTTCAACCGCTGTTGGTTAAGCGCAATTTTCTCTTCAGCCTCTTTTCTGAGAGTTGCTTCCATGAACTGCTTTGCTTCTGGGTACTTTTGCAAAATCTCATCGGCTACTTGCTTGGCAACCGGCAATAGCTGAGTTTTCAGAGTATTGTTGGTCTCTTGTCGGAAGCTAGAACGCACTGTCTGGTTAATTTTCGGCTCGAAGTCAAGCTTGAGTAATTGTCGGATTCCAGGCTCTGCGTCTTGAATGGCAGAGATGTCGTATGATTGGCTGGTTTGTTTTAGGACTTCTCGAAACTGGTAGATCGAGAATGTTCCTTCCTCATAGAAGCGGGGACTTTCTCTGAGGTAGCGGTCGCACTCTTTTCGGGCACCATTGACAAGAGAACTCAAAGTTACCTCCTTAACCAAAAGAAGCTTTTTCTCCAAGTCCCCATCGGATCCCAGTAGGCGAAACAACTGCCTGTAGTAGCTCGAGCTGCGAACTTCATCAACAAGGCGACGAAAGAAGTTCTCTACAAGCGTGCTGGCTGATTCTACCAGGATGTCCTCTAGATGGTTGGACAAATAATAAAAGGCTTCGACCAATACAGCTAAGAATGGAGCTGTGGAGTTGCGGGGACGAATGCGAACGGCTTGACTGTAAACATTGTCCAACGAAAAAGTATCCAAAAGCTCATCTAGCCTCCGTACCATCCTAGCCTGCAATTTACGGAAATCGTTCTCAAATTCTTTGTTTTCTCCGTTAATAACTTTATTGACTACTGTCTGGATATGCTCGTCAAACTCTCGGCCAATACTGGCTAGCTGCTGATTGATCAGCGTCAGCTCATAGGAAATCATGCTGTCAATCTCTTTGGGCTGGCTATCAATGTCTCGGTAGAGATCTAGATAGGACTTCCTCATCTCGATGCAGAGAGGTTGCAAATCATCGGCCAGCGCGGAAAATAGCTGTGGCCGCTTTTCTTCCGTTAAATAACGAGTGATCCCAGCCCGAAAGTCTTCAATACCGCTATCTTTAATCATATACTCAATCAAAGGTTTTCCCCACTCCCTCAGAATCCGAACGTAGTTATTTATGGGTGTGTCGTACCCATGTACAGAAGGGCGGAACGGGGATCCAACCAACCTACCTGACGTGCAGTACTTGTTAAACTCGCTGACAAACTGGGGCGTTTCTTCCTCACCACCCAATTCTTTGATGCTTTCTGAAAAGATTGTATCCAGTCCAAATCGATCCTCAGGGGTAGTTGTCTTGATCTGGGAACCATAGAAGCCGAGAAGGCCGCTTGTCTTAAATACGCGGAGTTGACGAAACTGCTGGTCGATAATGTTTTCTAGTCTATGCTTTAGTTGTGCGTTGTACCAAGTCTCATCAATCCGGTTAAACACATAGAAGACCCGATCCCTGATGCTGTCATTACCTTGAATGTGTTCAATAAGTTCTGTCTCTTCCTTGGTTAGTTCGCCTGTTGCAGCACACTTGAGAACGCAAACAACTGCGGACGTATCCGGATCGGCAATTTTTCGATAGGTGCGCTCTGCATCTGCTTTGACTGGAGCATCGATCCCAGGAGTATCGACAATAACGTTTCCATCTTCCAGCAAGGGGTGGTGGCAATAGTATTCCACCTTTCGCAAAACTGCGCTATTGGCGCCGCGCCGGGCAAAACCCGCAGCTTCTCTTAGGTTGCCGAAGTTGAGCTGCTCCATTGAGAAAACTTTGTTCTCGGTAGGGTGAATTTTGTCCCGGTTCTGCTGGAAACCTGTAATCAACAAGCGAAGTGCATCCGCCTGCTTCGCCCGCTCTGACTTGCTTTTGCCTCCCTCCTGCTGAATAATAGCCTCAGCACGCTCCTTCAGGGGATTCAGTGCAGTGTCTTCCAGCCTGCTGAGTGACGGAGCCAAGTTTAGGAAAGCGCAGAAGGCGGTCATCTGTTCTTGCACTTCCTGCTCGCTAAGAAAAGTGAGCACTACCCTCTCCGCATTTGGCTCTGCGTAGGCGATGTAGCACTCTGTCCCTGTGGCGTGCCCTTCGGCGCTGTAGAGAAGCTCTCTTTCTAAGAGGGCATTGATTAGCATAGACTTGCCGGCACTGAAAGCACCGGCAAAGACAATCTCGAAGGTTGGAGAAATAGCTTTGCTGAGGGAAGCTTGAATCCGAGTGGTATCTTGCTTGCCTGAAAAAGTGGAATCCTGATGCCAGAGTTGCAGGATAGCTTCAACCTGCTCTTTCAAGTTCTCACACTGAGGCAGGAGCTTTACAGACATAAGAGAGCGATCTCCACAGAGGCTGCCGGGATTATAACTTGCCTATGCTTGAGGTGAGGATTCCTACAACAATTTTCTTCAGTCCCGGAGCTGTGTGGCTATATGTGCATACACGTGAAGAGAGAAGAGCAGAACTCCCCAGACCGACATAGCAAAAAGGCTTAGGTCGTTGACCCAAGCCCGCCTCAGCATACTCATACCAGATGCCAGGAACCAGACTTGAACTGGTGACACGAGGATTTTCAGTCCTCTGCTCTACCAACTGAGCTATCCCGGCTTTGGGCTTACTATCTTACGATGTCGAGGGGGGTTTTGACAACTGGTGGCGCCCCCAATTTAGCCAATCAATTTCTCCAAAGCCTCCATCTGGGGGATGCAGAGAACATCTCGGTTGCGATCCCGGCGGATCAGCTCCTCTTGCTCCAGCTTGGACAGGACGCGAGTGACCGTTTCCCGGGCTAGGCCACTTAGGCTGCTCAGCTCCCGATGGGGCAAGTTGGGGATCTCTACGCCACTTCGGCTAACCCGGCCACGGGATTCGGCCAAAAACAGCAGGATATCGGCAACACGGGCCGTACTACTGGCCTCGCGCAACTGCAGACGACGGTTGATCTGCCGTAAGCGGCGCGACATGAGCTGAGCAAGGCGGATGCCGGCCTGAGGATCAGAAGCCAAAAAAGCCAGAAAGTGTTGGGCCGACAGACAACCGACTTTGGTGGCGGTTAGAGCTACAACGTCGGTAGAGCGAGGTGCTTCATCCAAAGCAGCCATCTCCCCGAAGATTTCTCCTGGACCAAGAATGGTGAGGGTGATCTCCCGGCCTTCGAGATCATGGGTGCGAATCTTGACCCACCCTTCCAGGATGAAATAAACGGCGTTACCCCAGTCATTTTGTAACAAGATGGCCTGGTTGACCGGGTGGGAGCGCAACGACATTTGCCCGGCCAGAGGCTCTAGCCTCTCAGGAGGAAAGCCCTCGAACAGGAGCATCAGGCGTAGGTCATCTGGAGTTACATCGCTCACTGTTGGATCCTCCTGCACGGGGTTGGTTCTGGTTGAGTGGGATGGGAAAAGGGTGGGCCTGCACAGACACGTCAACATGCCCCTCAGCCTACCGTCTCTCTCAGGTCTATGGCCCGCCGAGGCGAACTGCGTACCAATAGGACAGAGCTTTAGACCCAATTTTGACCTCTACTTTGGAAAGGGATCCCTGCACAACAAAAGCTGCTGCCATCCTCTAGCCCAGAAACGGCAAAATCCATCTTGCTGATAGCAATTTTCTCGAGTTTGTGCAGTTTGAGTCGAGATCTAGACCTGCTGAAGTTGAGATGGCCAATCTTGGCTGGTATCCAAAACCTTTAAAAAAGGCCGTTCCGACTCGGAAAAATCCTGCCAGTGGGCCTGCTGTTGGGAGAGCATCTCGGCGGTGGCATCGGCAATGTCGGCAGAGTGCTGCTGATCTCCATCGCTGGAACCAGCTGGGGCCAAGAGGGGTTGAGGAGCTGGGCTGCGGCGTTGCAGGCGCTCCCGCAAAACAGGTTCAGGGGCGTAGCAGTGGAGGATGCGCAGTGGGATCCCTTGGCGTTGGGCCTGATCAATGGCCATCCCCCGCAGGGCTTGCCGGTCAAACTTGGCGTCCAGAATCACGGTGTAGCCTTCCTGGGCCAGCTCTACTCCCAACTGCACCAAGCGGCGGTAGGTTTTATCGGTCATCTCCGGGGTATAAACCTCCGGCCCCCCCCGTTGCCGCAGAGGGATCCCGGCCAAATGCTTGCGCACCGCATCGGAGCGAATGTGAATGGCTCCCCGCTGACGGGCCAAGTGGCGGGCTACCGTGCTTTTGCCGGATCCCGACAATCCCGACATCAGGAACAACTGCCCCCGCTTGGGGAGGGTGTATTCCCAGGCAAGACGGTAATAGCGGGCGGCGGTGCTAAAGGCTGTGGCCTTGGCTTCCTCTGTTGCCGTGGGATCCTCCAGCAAAAAAGAGGTGACCTTGGCCCGCACGTAGGCCTGCCGATTGAGGTAAATAGGCAAGATCTTCAACCCTTCCCAATCTCCGGTTTCTTCCAGGTAGGTGTTCAAATAGGCGTTTCCCAGATCGGGGCGATGGCGGGCATCCAAATCCATCACCCCATAGGATATGTCGTACATGACATCCACAAAGCGGAAGGCTTCATTAAACTCGATGCAATCAAAAAGCAGGATCTTCCCTTCCCAAAAACAGATGTTGCCTAGGTGCAGGTCTCCGTGGCATTCACGAATGCGGTTTTGTTCTATTCTTTGTTGAAACAGCTCCTGCCGCTCAGCAAAAAAGCGATCGGTGTAGGCTTGGGTTTCTCGATATTGCTGAGCTGTTTGTGGGCCGCCGACGTAGCGCTGGGTTTGGGCGTAATTCTCGTCAAAGGCTTCTCGCACCCGTTCTGGCCGGCCAAAGCTGCGGATGTAGTCGTTGGTCTCGGTTTGGGCATGAAACGTCGCCACCACCCGCCCCAGCTCCTCCATCAAGGACGGCGTTAGCTCTCCCCGCTCAAACAGGTTGCTGAACAGTTGCTCTTGGGGAAATTGCCGCATTTGCAGAGCGTATTCTATGGGCTCGCCGCTGCTGTTGAACTGAAATCGGCCATCGGTCTGGACAATGGGCAACACTTGCAGATAAAGGCCGGGAGCACCGCGCTGGTTCATGCGCAGCTCTTCTTGGCAAAAGTGGCGCCGCCTCTCCAGGGTGGTGAAGTTCAAAAAGCCAAAGTCCAAAGGCTTTTTCACTTTATAGGCATAGTCGCCTGTCAGCAGAATATAGGAAATGTGGGTTTGAATAAGCCGAATGGGATCCTGTACCGGATGAGGGTAGAAGGCGGGATCCAGCATCGCTTGGATCAAGGGGGGCAGGTGGGTATCGACCATGAAAAACGATAGAGATGGAAAAAGGGCTTGGACGGGGATCCCTATCTTCCGCCGACAGAGCAGATTGTCCTCCACCTATTCCTTAAAGGGCAAGGCGGCTTCTTGGGGGGAAAGACGGATGAGGCTGATCCCCTGCTGAATTAGCGTATCTTGAGCAGCACCGGAAAGAGCGTAGGGCCAGACCAGATATTTGGTGTTGATGTAGTCTTGTCCGCGCTTGGCCAGGTTTACCTGTTCCGAGAGCATGCGCACGTCTGGCCCGCGGCTGATAGTGGCTTCGGCCCGGCGAATGCGCTGCATCAGTTGGCTGAACAGCTCTTGGGGCTGCTGCACAAACACCACAATGGCCAAGTCACAGGGGTTGTAATAGTTGCCGATGCCGCAGAGGAGCAGGGCTTCACTGGAGAGAACAAGGGTTTCTTGATCCCCCAGAGCCACCACCGGATACAGAAAGGTGCGCACATCCTCCAGTTGCCAGTGGTTAAAAGAGTGGCTATCTACCTCCCCCCGTACCCAAGAGGAGATGGCAGGAAAAACTGCTTCGCTCAACAGTCGATAGGCCGTCTGGGGTCGCCCTAGCCAGCAGAGGGCATTTTCGTAGAAGCTCTCGTTCTCCAGCAGGTGGGGGGTGAGAGGAGCAACCATGGGCAGATCCTCAACGGGCTTTCTCCAGCATGCCTACTCGGGGATGGTTAAGGCAATTTTGCCCAGAACGGATCCCTGCTCCAGCAACCGGTGGGCGGCAGCCGCTTCGGCCAGAGGAAAGGTGTGGCTGAGCTGGATCCGCAGTTGGCCTTGGTCGATGAGGCGGGCACATTGCCTGAGGATTTCCGCCTGATTTTGTTGGGCGTTGGTCAGGCTTTTCAGCATCGGGGTGAGCATCAGCTCAAATCCCACCCGCAAGTTGCGGTCGCGAGCCACCCGCCAGTCGATCTCTGGGGCCGGGGCCAGCAGGGTGACGATATCTCCGTACACGCGCACTGCGGGGAAGGTCTGCTCCAATAGCTTGCCGCCCAAGGTATCTAGGGCAAGATCCACCCCCTCTCCCCCTGTCCAGTCCAAAACGGCGCGCACAAAGTCTGTCTGCCGGTAGAAGATGGGCAAGCCGGCGCCTAGGGAACGGACAAACTCCGCCTTTTCCGGGGTGCTCACGGTGGTGGCCACTTTGGATCCCCGTAGACGGGCCAGTTGAATGGCCACATGGCCAACTCCACCCGCTCCCCCGTGGATGAGCACACTTTGGCTGGCCTGGAGACGCCCCCGGTCGTAAAGCGCTTCCCAGGCGGTGATCAGCACTAGCGGGGCAGCAGCAGCCTCCGCAAAGCTCAGAGTTCTGGGCTTGGGAGCCACAAAACGCTCGTCCACCACGATCAGCTCGGCGTAATTCCCCGCCTGCCTGCCCAGACCCCCGTGGCAGAAGTACACCTCGTCTCCCACTGTAAAGTGCCTAACTCCGGATCCCACGGCTTCCACAACGCCGGCACCGTCACACCCCAAAATGGCGGGCATCTCCTCTGGATAGAAGGTGCCCCGTTGCCGCAGTTTGGTGTCGATGGGGTTGACGCCGGCTGCCCTCAGACGGATGCGCAGCTCCCGCTCGCCGCGAATTTGGGGCTCAGGTACTTCTCGGAGCTGCAGAACCTCTGGCCCGCCGGGCACACTCATGACTACGGCTTTCATGCGCTCAAGTTGTCAGCTTCAGTTGGGTTGGCCCGCTCAAAGGATGCAGGGTAGAGTTTGTTCTGGTGATGAGAAGATGGGCATCTCCCCATTGGGGTGTTGCTTTGCAACCCTGCGGAGTCTTGCAGCTGCTCTCTAGCCTATTTTAGCTAAACCGCCGGGAAGCCCCGCGCTGTATGCGCAGGGTCAACATACCCACGCAAAACCGAAGCCGTCACCCCACTCCATGAAGCAATAAAAAGGCTAGTAAACTACCCGACACCCGCGCTATGCGCAGGGTGCGGGCTTTATCCCAATCCCTAGCGGCCCCAGAGGACAGCTAAGTTTCGGAATTTCAGGCGAGTTTACAGTCGCCCCAAGGAGAGAGATTACTTGAGCAGCGTTATGGTCAGCATCCCCTTCCAACCCACAATGTCCACACTTGAACGACTTGCCATTGCGGTAGGACTTACCCCGCTCAGGGTGGATGTGCAGGCATTTGTGGCAGATCTGGCTGGTGTAGGCAGGCGGCACCAGCACCACAGGCACTCCAGCAATGGCAGCCTTGTAGGCTACAAACATCCTGAGCTGGTAGAACGCCCAGTTGTTAGTCCTGCGCCGCTCAGTCTTGCTCCGAGGCTTCTGATTCAGTCGATCTCGAATGCCTGTCAAGTCTTCAAAAGCCAGTGCCGCACCAATAGCCTGGGCATCCCTGACCAAGGTTTTGCTGATGTTGTGGTTCAGCCATGTCTGGTAGCGTCGTTCTCTCCCAGAGAGCCTTCTCAGCAGCCTCCTAGAACTGCGAGTGCGTTTGGATTGAACCTTGGCGCGTACACGGCTGAACCGGTCACGGACGGCCTGGATGTGTTCTCCACTCCAAGAGCGTCCGTTGCTAGCGGTGGCGATATCTCGCCTGCCCAAGTCAACTCCGATCACCCTTGGAGTCTTGCCAGTCGGGGGAGTATCCAGCTCAACAGCAATGTTGATGTAGTAGTCCCCTTGCTTGGTCTTAGACAGGGTTGCGCTTGTTGGCTTCTGGCCTCGCAGAAGCGCTATCTGGTAGCCACCGATCTTGAGCTTGAGCCAGACTCGCCCGCTTATCAGGGTCACACCAACAGTCTGTTCAGACTCTCGGTACCTAAAAGTACGCGCATCCAAGGTCAGGCTGGTGGGGCGAAACTTGTGGACTTGCTTCACCGCTTTGGCGTTGCTAATCACACGGCGGAGCGCTTGACAGACGTGATTAGCCTTCAGCCCCGTAGCCGCTCTTACCGGTCGATAGACCAAGTGGTGCAGTTTGGCGGTATTCCAGCACTTCTCGCGCTTGGCGGTATCCAAGATCTGGTTACAAGCGTCAGCAAATCTCTGCAAGGTGCGGTCAATCTCTTGACGCAACTCTACAGGGACTATCAGCTTGCAACGTACCGATATAGTCTGGCTCATGGGCCTATCGTAGCTCATCCAGACTTTGACCAGCAAACCTATATAGAGGAGGACTTTCCTCCCGACACCAAGCCTGCGGCTATGGTGCGGGCCTCCAGCCCGAAAATTTGGTGACTAGTGACTAGTCACTACGCACTACTCTACAGGGCGGTGGGGCATCCCGTCCTTTTCGCGTCAGCGGGACGTAGTCCTGAAGCTCAGGAAATGCCTGAAGCGATAGCAGGGGTCACTGAGAAGCCCGCGCTGTGTGCGTAGCAACCCTGCGGGAAGCTAGCTACAGCGTCGGGAGTATGTCACGCAGCCTGCGACTTCATGGGCTCCGAGTAGGCCAAAATGAACTGAATGAACTGGTCGATCTCCAGCAGAATGTGTTCCGCCTCGGCCAGAGAGGCCGGTACGCTTGCCAGCACCTGGGCATCTACTTCTGCAGCCTGCTCCGCTTCTTGCAAGAGGTTCATCGAGTTATGGCTGAGCAGGAGCTCCAGCTCGTTCAGGGTTACCATGGCCAGCTGCTCCTCGGCTTGATGGAGCTTATTTTGCAAAGTCTGAACTTGTTCGGTTTGCACCTTCAGCCTAGCTTCCGCCTGCTCAGCGCGAGACATAGCCAGTTGTGCAGCTTGCTGGGCCTCATCCCGCTGAGCTTTCAGGAAGGTCATCTCTTGCTCCAATTGTGCCAATCGCTCTTGCAGGCTGTAAATGTGCTGATCCCGGTCTCCCAAAGCTCGCTCCAGCTCGCGATTTCGAGCCTCCATCTGCTGACGAGCTTCGTTCGCTTGGGCCAGCTGTTCCGCCAAGTTTGCCATTTCCTCTTCCATGTTGGTGAGCCGACTCAAGCGTTCCAAAACCTGAGCATTTTCGGCTTCCAGTTTCTCAATCAGCGCTTGAGCGCCCAACAGTTCTGCTTTGGTAGAGTCCAGCTCGCCGCAGACTTGGTTGTAGTTGGCGATTAGCTCGCCAAGCCGGGCTTCTTTGGCTTGCAGTTCTTCTCGCAAGGAGTTCATCCAGCGGTCGCTCTGCTCAATCCGCTGTTGCAAGAGCGGCAGTTGAACCAGAGCTTGTTGGGCAGCACTGAAATAGCCAAGGAGTCGTTTGAAGTGGCGCTGTAGGTGGCTGTGGGACTGATCCAATCTGTCGAAGGCTTCGTTGAGAGAGAGATAGGCCTCGCACAGTTTCATGTAGCGCCGAGCCACAGAATCAGGATGATCCATAGGGTTATAGAGTCCAGGTGGGGGTGCCGTGTCTATTTTATGCTGTTCATTCTATTGGCCAAGCCTGGAGAAGGAGGCATTTGATACAACAACTGGGGGCTTAATTTTACTTTAATATCCGGTGCCCCAATCTCTCTTGCGAGCCAAGGCCAAAGAGTCTGCCCCAATACAGCTTCAGACGTTACCCACAGGCTACACAGAGACTAAAGCGGCTCCTCAAAAGCAATTGAAATCTTGTCTTGACCACACAACCGGTTCATCTACATATTTAGTGTTCATGAGAAGATGCCCACGAGCTCTAGCGCTAGATGTGCTGCAAAAGTAGGGCTCTTCATGGCTCAGACCGGCTGGGCATTGGGGATCCCTAGCTTCTCCAAATAGGCGGCTGCCCGCAGCAGTTTGGCTTCTTGATAGGGGGCGGCCACCAGTTGTACGCCAAAGGGCAGGGATCCGCTCTCGCGCAACGGCACTGAAAGCACCGGCAGGCCGATAAACGAGAGGGGCTGAGTGTAGAGGCCGAGGTTGGGCCGAGTGAGAACCTCTACCCCATCGATCACCATCTTCTCTTGGCCGAGCAAGGGGGCAAAGCAGGGGGTGGTGGGGGCGATGAACAGATCGATCTCCTGAAAAATGGCCTGCACCTGCTGGCGATACCAGCGGCGAAAGCGCTGCGCCTGCAAGATCCAACTGGCAGGCAACAGGGCTCCGGCCAAAAAGCGATCCCGGGTGGCCGGGTCAAAGTCGTGGGGGCGAGTTCGCAGGTTGGGCAAGTGCAGGTTGGCTCCCTCAGCAGCCGTGATCAGGAAGGCGGCGGCACGGGCGCGCTGGGCTTCCGGGATCCGCACAGTCTGGCCGACCCCCAAGGCTTGGGCCACCTTTTCTACCCCGGCCAAGATGGGGGGCTCTGCCCCTCGGGCAAAGTAATCATCCGCCACCGCGATGCGCAAGCCCTCGATCCCCTGCCCCAATTGCCCAAAGGTGGGATCTACAGGACGCCGGGTACAGACGGGATCTTGGGGATCCGGCCCTTGCATGACATCGAAGCTGAGGGCAATATCGGCCACTGAACGGGCCAAGGGGCCCACGTGGTCAAAGCTGGCGGCAAACAGAGCCGCTCCTGCCCGCGATAGACGGCCATAGGTGGGCTTGAGGCCGTAGACGCCACACAAAGAGGCCGGTACCCGAATCGAGCCGTTGGTGTCGCTGCCCAGGGCGAGAGGCACCAAACCTCCTGCTACTGCAGCTGCCGAGCCGCCGGAGGATCCCCCCGCACTGCGGCTGAGATCGTGGGGGTTGTGGGTGGGGCCGTAGTGGCTGTTTTCGGTGACGAAGCCGTAGGCGTACTCGTCCATGTTGAGGGTGCCCACCAAGATTGCCCCTGCCTGCTTGAGACGAGCCACCACCGTTGCATCTTGGATGGCCGGGGGATTCTCGCGGTTGATCGCCGAGCCAGCCAGGGTGGTGAGGCCGGCCACGTCAAATAAGTTCTTGACGGCAAAGGGCACCCCTGCCAACGGGCCTACAGGGATCCCTTGAGCCACCTGTCGATCCACCTGCTCCGCCGCTTGTAAGGCCGATTCCTCCAAGACAGCTGTAAAGGCATTGAGCTGGGGATCCCGCCGGCGAATCCGCTCCAGACAGGCGGCCACCACCGCTTGGGCGCTCACGGATCCCTGGCGGACAGCCCTGGCAATAGAGACCGCGTCGGCGCTGCCGAGAAGATGGGGATCCCCGGTCATGGCTGAGGGTCAAAGGTGGGATCTGGCTCAACTATCGGCGGCAACGGGAACTCCAGCACCTGTTGAGCAATGGGCAGAAAGCGGGCAAAATTTTCGATCACCCCTGCTCGGTGTTCAGGATGCAGGGGCAGTTGCAGCAGTTGGGCCATTTGATCGACGTAGGTTTCGGGATCCCAGGGTTGCATGGTTCTAGGGTCAGCAGGCCGGTTGCGGCAAAGATACCACAAGCTCGCCTGCGAACACCACCAGGCAGCCTCCAACAACAAGACCGTCGTTGGCTAGGGAGCGGCCATCTGCACAGCGTTGCCCTGCAGCGACCAGAAGCGCTCGTTGGGCAAGACAGGGCGGGTTATCGCCTGCCGTTCCAGCTCATTCAAAGCAACGCGACGGCTATGTGCAGAGCGATTGGAAGCAGCGCTGGCTTGCAGGCGTTTGCGGAACAGACGCAACTGCTGCTGCTCTGCTTCGGGAGAAACATGCTGGGCAAAGAGGGGATGCAAGATTTTCTCCTCCTGATCAAACTGAGCCCGCAATTGCCGATAGAAGTGAAGGGCAGCAGAGGGATCCACCTGCTGGGGAGTGCGCTCTGATTGGTGCAAAAAGCGCGTCAGCTCCGGAATCTGATCCCCCAGATGTTGCTCCAGCCGCTCAATTTGGTCGCTAAGGTGGGGATCCGCCTGGAGAGCCGACCTGAGCAGGGGGTAGAGAACATGCCGCTCCAGTTGAATGTGGCGGGAGAGGCGCTGTCGCAACCTTTGTACACAGAGGCGTCGCTGCTCCAGATCCAACTCCGGCGCTCGAGACAGGCGAGTCAAAAACTGCAGGATGACGCGGTGCTGTTCAGCACAAAGGGCAACCAGCGTACCGGCAGAGGTTGCTCGCGTCAGCGGGAGGGACTCCTCAGAGGACATGGCATTCACAGCAGAAAAGTTTCATCCTAGCTTAACTTTGTCAAGAAATGATGGCTTGCGTAAGGGTACGGGAATAGCGCAGGTGTCTTGGATACACTCGGGCAGCAATCCTGGGAAAAGTTGTCCAGATCTGAACTCCGGCAACGCCACTCTCTAGGCTTGCACAGGCCAGCGGCGTTTCCAAGCAGAAGTGGGCTCCAAAGGGGATCCCTGCTGTTCCCGTTGGCGTTGCAGACGGATTTGCGCTCTATCTCCTTTCAAGGTGGGATCCCGATAGGGCACGGCAGCGCGGGTTTTCAGGTGTTCCCACTCCATGGGGGAAAGAGGCGGCAGGTGATCGGGTTGGGGCGAGGCCACTGTCCCCGGCCAAGGACGACCTACCGGGGGGGTAGAGCCGATGAAAAGCCCTGCTTCCAACAGAGCCGCTCGCACCGCCGCTGCACAGGAATAGGTGGCCAAAATCCCGCTGGGGCGCATCCGTTCGGCCACGGCCCGCAGGAAATCCACCGTCCACAGCTCTGGGCAAACAGAAGGCGAGAAGGGATCCAAAAACACCGCATCTGCCCACCCCAGCGGCACCTGCAACACCGTTTGCCGGGCATCGCCCCACAGCAGCGTTCCGCGCCAGCGCTCCGATTGCCAGGATCCCTGTTCAATCCAGTGTTGCCATTCTTGCCCAAAGCTCCAGTCGGATCCCACCCCTGCCTGCCAAGCTTGCCGGGGTACTTCCGGGGATCGCTCCAGGCCGATTACCTCCACAAGACAATCGGGCCGGATTTGCCAAATGGTTTCTAGGGCAAGGCCGGAGTTGTAGCCCAAGCCAAAGCAAATATCCAAAAGGCGAATGGGCTGGGCGGGATCCCGCTCCAAAGGCAGCCGATCCAGCCGGCAAGGGCGGACAAACTTCTCCAGAGCCTCCTGAGCGGCAC
The DNA here is from genome assembly GCF_054060435.1 of Thermostichus sp. MS-CIW-34. NCBI lineage: Bacteria > Bacillati > Cyanobacteriota > Cyanophyceae > Thermostichales > Thermostichaceae > Thermostichus > Thermostichus sp. MS-CIW-34. The sequence goes on from NZ_JBSSDE010000009.1 coordinate 37,224, forward strand.
CACTGACGTTGTGAAAAGCCTGTCCAAACTCTTCCGAGAAAAAGGTCAGGGATCCATCCCCTGTGGTCAGCACCTGCCACCGAGTCTCCATCGCTTGCTGTTGTCTCTATTTTCAGTCGGGCGATTCTTTGATAGCTTGAGAACGTTGAGATGTGTTTCGCAGCTCACCGGCAGGGCTCTCAACATCCCTGGCCAGAAAAGGTGTTTCAACGGCTATGTCTTTACTGGATTGGTTTGCGGAACGGCGCAGACAAACCTCTCTAAACCTGACAGGTAGCAGCCCCTTCGACAAAGAGCGTCAGGTAAGAGAGATTGCCGACGGCCTCTGGCAAAAGTGTCCTGCCTGTGACACTCTGACCTACACCAAGGATCTGCAGCAAAACTGGCAAGTCTGCCCTAGCTGTGGGCATCACCATCGCATTACAGCTCCAGAGCGGCTGGAACAGCTTTTGGATCCCGGATCCTGGCAACCCCTCGACGAGCACCTGGCTCCCACGGATCCCCTACACTTTTTCGACCAAAAGCCCTACTCCGAGCGCTTGGCCACCTACCAGGAGCGCACCCAGCTCAAGGATGCCGTCCTGACAGGGTTGGGAAGCCTGGAAGGGATCCCGGTGGCGATTGGAGTGATGGACTTTCGCTTCATGGGCGGCAGCATGGGCTCGGTGGTGGGAGAGAAGATCGCCCGCCTCACGGAACGGGCCACCTGCGATCACCTGCCTTTGATCCTGTTTTCGGCTTCGGGGGGAGCCCGCATGCAGGAAGGGATCCTCAGCCTCATGCAGATGGCCAAGACCTCAGCCGCCCTACAAAGGCACCGCGACGCCAGACAATTGTTCATCTCCGTGCTCACCCATCCCACCTATGGCGGGGTAACTGCCAGCTTTGCCATGCTGGGAGATTTGATCCTGGCCGAGCCGGGCGCGCAGGTGGGGTTTGCCGGGCCCAACGTAATCGAGCAAACCATTGGCAAGGGCAAGCTGCCAGAAGGCTTCCAAACCGCCGAGTACCTGCTGGCCCAAGGGCTCATCGACGCGATTGTGCCCCGTACTGAGCTGCGCAAGCGCCTGGCCCAGTTGCTCTCCATGCACCGTCCCCGTTTGCACATGTCCCTTCCCTCCATAGACTCGGAGGCTTTAACCCTGCAGCCCATGCTGTAGGTAGATCTGGCTGGAACCTGAGATGGGTGGCCGAGGCGGGATCCCTTCCCTGCGGGGGATGGAGTTCCTGCTAAGCTCTGGGGCGGCTCTTACTTCATGGGTTTACACGGCTTCCCTCTGGCTTGTTGGGAGAGGAGCTGGGGGCGAGAGGGCAGATGTTTTTGGAGGGAGCCGCGCTGTCCCTGGGGATCTTCACAAGATTTCCTGGTGGGCGGTAGCGGATGGTGTTAAGGTGGGGCATGAGGTCTTCACCGGAAACGATGGATTTCAAGCTGCGCATCCGTACTGCTGAGACTCCACAAGGGCAAAAACTGGCAATTGTGCCCCTGGAAGGTCGTTTTGATGCCAAGGCCGCCTCAGAAGTTCGGCAATTGCTCCAGCAGGTTTTAGATTTCGGTTACACCAATATGTTGATCGATATGTCGTCGGTCACTTTTATGGACAGCTCTGGGCTGGGGGTGTTGATCTCGGCTTTGCGCAAGTGCCGTGCTGCCGGGGGCAACCTCAGCCTCTGTTGCGTGCCGGAAAATGTGGCCCTCGTCCTCAACCTCACCTCTATGGAAAAGGTATTGACCTGCTTTAGCGACCTGGAGACCGGCATCGCCAACTTTTCCAGCGCTCCCACGGCTCGTTAGGCCGACATTAGGCCTTACTTTTGGGGATCCCCCGATGCTCTTTTCAGCCCATCAGCGAATTCTGGTGATCCCTCTAGCAATTTTCTCAACAATCTTCAGCCATGCCCCAGACCGGCCTCGATACCTTTCAGCTTCTCTACCAGCACCACCGTGGCCCCAGCTTCTGCGAGCGCATGCTGGCAACAGCGCCGGGGCGTTTTAATGAGGCTTTTTGGCAGTTCTGGCAGATGCACATCGAGCCCTGTCTGCCTCCTGCACCGCGCTTGTTGGATCTGGGAACCGGGCCGGGGTTTGCTCTGGGTCAGTGGGCGCAACGCTATCCCGGAGGGCACTTCATCGGGGTGGATGTGATGCCCTACATGTTGGAGCGAGCGGCGGCAGATTTGAAAGGGATCCCTGGAATCCAGCTGCTGCAGGCCGACCTGCACGACCCTCACTTGCCGCTTGCGGCCAACAGCATCGATGCAGCTCAGGCAGTGGTGGTGTTGCACGAGATGGTGCAGCCCTTGCGCTTGTTGCAGGAGGTGTTGCGTCTACTCAAGCCGGGGGGGCGATTTTTGCTGGTGGATTGGGTGCGCGCCCCGCTCAGCCTCTACTTCGATGCCGATACAGAGGCCCAACTCTTCCAGTCGGACACGCCTTTGGAAACGCTGCTGGATCAGTTTACCCACTTCTACGAGCACAATCGCTTCAGCGCCGAAGACCTGGTGTGGTTGTTGGAGAAGGTGGGTTTCGCGGTGGTGGCTCAGCAGCTCTACAACCAAAATCGCTTTGTGCGACTTGCAGCCGAAAAGCCTATCTCGTAAACTACCCGGCTCCGACCGCTAAGCGGTACGGAGCGGGCTTTCAGTAGCCCTGAGCCTGCTCTGCCCTACCAGAGAACAAAACAGGCCCGAACCTCTAGGCTGGTTTACGACAGCCCCCAAGAGCGCAATCACATTCGCACCATTCAAATCCGCATCCCCTTCCCATCCACAGTGCCCACACTTAAACTTCTTTCCACTGCGGTAGGATTGCGCAGGGTCGGGATGGACGTGCAGGCATTTGTGGCAGGTCTGTGACGTGTAAGCAGGCGGCACAAGAACCAGAGAAACCCCTGCAACTCTCGCCTTGTATTCCAGAAACTGGCGTAGCTGGTAGAACGCCCAACTGTTGGCCCTGCGCCGCTCGGCTTTGCTGCGTGGCTGTTGATTGACCCTTTCTCGGATCCCTGTCAGGTCTTCCAGAGCGATAGCGCTGTTGGTAGCTTTTGCCCTAGAGACAATAGCTTTGGAGATGCGATGATTGACCCACGTTTTTGCTACGCAACGCTGACGCGACTGAAAGCGTCTTTCCTTGCCAGACAGCCGTTGCAACAGTTCTCTGCATCTGCGCCGCGAACTGCGTGTGCCCTTACTGGCTTTGCGTTGGAGTACCGCCCTCAACCGGGAGTAGTGGTCGCGGACTCTGTTCAACTGCTGTCCATTCCAATTGTCCCCGTCTGACGTATGGGCAATATCCGTCCTCCCCAAGTCCACCCCCAGCACTCTACCCGTGCGTTGCGGTGGGGATGGCTCCGCTTCCACACAGATCTGAATAGAGTAGGAGCCGTCTTTACGCTTGACCAGAGTGGCAGATTTGGGATTGGAGCCCGCCAGCCGTTCTCTCTGGTAGCGGCCAATCGCCAGCTCAAAGCGCTCCCGACCCTCCACCGTGGTCAGCGACACCGTCCAGTCTTTCTCGCGGAACGAAAAGATACGAGCGTCGTAGGTAGCGAAGCCCCCTTTGAACGCTTTGACGGGGCGGTTTTTCTGTTGGGCAACTTTACGGGCGCCGGCCAGCCGTCTGCAGACCTGCTGGTCGCGTAAGCGGGACGTAGTCCTTGCCAAGTTACTGGACAAGCCAAACCGAGCGCGAATCTGGTAATAGCAAAGGGACTGGAGTTTGACTGCGTTGACTACTTTTTCTGGTGTGTTTTGGTTGACCCAGTTCAACGCCTGCACAAAGGCATCCATTGTCGCATCCAACTTTGCGGCTTGCGACTGGGCTACCTTGAGCTTGCAGGAGACGGTCAGGACTTGGGTCATGGTTCTATCATAACTTCCGCATTCCTCCCGACACTGACCCTACGGGTACAGTGCGGGGCTCCTGCGATTTCTAGCTGAATGTCCAACTGCCCATAACGAGATGTTTTGGACTACGGAGTGCAGAATAGACCAATAAACAGAACAGTGTCCAAATCAATTCAGATTACTCTCGCTGTTTTCGTTCATGGCTGCAGGGATCCAATGGGCAGGCTGCGCCTGGGCAAACACCTGCACTTCAGTGCTCATCTTGCGCAGTTGGCGGGCTAACTTGATTGCCTTGTCGCGGGGAAGGGGTGGGCTCACCACCGCCGGCAGACAGCCCAATAGGGGTTTCAGGGCCGTTTTGGGCAGGCGTGCGTAGAACGATAAAGCCGAGAGGATCTCCTCTTCAAAATAGGGGTTGCGATACTCTAGGAGGCGCACCTGATACAGCTCTGGGGGAAGAGGCCGTCCTTGGGTTAAGCGAATCAGGGATTCCACCGTTCCCATCACATAGAGTTGATCGCCTTCTTTCAACAGGGTCTTGCCCTCTTTTTGCCAGATCTTGGGAAAAACACAGGGTTTCCCCGGTCGGGAGCGATGCAGCAAGATCACCAGGTCATAGTCCTGGGCCAGTTGGCGCAAGGATAGCCCCAGGTAGTGGCAATCGGCCGAGACCTCCAGCAGCGTCACCAGCAGAGTTTCCCCTTGCCAAGCCAGAGTGCCGTAGACGGATCCCACCAGTGCTGCTGTGGCAAAAGCCCGTGCCCCCAACCCGGTAGCGCTGTAGCTGATCCCCAGGGTCTGCATGTGGCGCTGCATGCGAGCCGCCAATTCGGGATCGGTAACCCGCAAAATGGTGCGGATCCCCGGCTGCAGGCTGTGGGCCGTCAGGGCCGTCTCCAGGTTGGTGAGATCGTCAGGGGTGGTGCAGATCAGGCAGCGGCTGCCTTGAATGCGAGCCTGCTGCAGCGTGCTTGCCAGGGCATAATCCCCACGAACCACCACCGCTCCCTCCCGTTCCGCTGCCTCCAAGAGAGGGTTCTCGCTATTGGGATCCACCACCACCACCTCGTAGCCCATCTGCCGCAACAACTGCAGCACCAAATAGCTCAGCCGCCCCAACCCTGCGATCACCACATGATCCTCTTTGGGCATACGGGCAGCCCGACCCAAGCCAAAGCGACTGCTCACCAATTTGTCGGTCACCAAGCCGTAAATCAACCCCACCAGGGCAGCCCCCACCAAGGTCATCATCACCGCCAGCACCTTCACCCCCAGCGGTGTTTCCGGCTGTTGAAAAGCCTCAATATCCCCGTAGCCCCCTGTCAGCACCACGATCGTCAGCAACAGCCCATCGATGAGGGGTTTGCCGATCATCCTGAAGTTGATCACCCCCAGCACCAGCATGGCCCCCAAGGTGAAGGTGAGGGTGCGCACGATGGGCTTGACCTGTAGGAGTCCCTGCACTCCTCTGCGCAGCCAAGACCCAAGGGATCCCCGCCCCAACGACCTGCCTTGCCGTTGTTGTCGCTTGTCCTGCATCTGGCCGCTGGCCCAGCGCTGTGCCCGTGAGGAGCCCCGTCGCCCGTTGCGTTCCAACAGTTGCAGGTAGGCTCTGGGATCGCAAATGACCAAAACGCGATCCCCCTCCAGCAGCTCTGCCTCGTGGTCAAAGTCGTCGAAAACTCGCTGTTTGGAAAAGTTAGAAAGCCCATCCACCGGGTAATGAAACAGCACCCGCGCCCCAAAAGTTTCCTCCAGCTCCGAGAGGGGCATATGCAGCAGGCGGGAGTTGTATCCGATGGTCAGCTCTACCACGTTCCAGAGGGTGGTCTCTCGGTCTGAGACAAAGTAAGCCGGATCTGCCAGCTCTGGCGGAAGCGTGGCCGGCTGGGCTTCCAGCTGGGGCAGCTCAAAGTAGCCAACAAATTCGTCGGAAACAGCCTTAAGGGCAAAAGCCGGGGCAGCCAAAGCCGCCACCGATAGGGAAAAATGCTGCGGCAAAGCCGAGTCGAGATAGCGGGCAAGGCTGTGGTTGAACAGACGCGAGACGACGCGCACCTGTGGGTTGAGATCTCGAATCAGCAAAGCCAGCTCAAAGTTGGCTTGGTCATCGTCCTCCAGCAGCAGCGCCACCTTGACCCGCTCGATCCCAGCTTGCCGTAACACCTCCGGCTGTCGCGGATCCCCCTGCAGGTATTCCCAGTCCTCTTTCGGATAGGGCCGTGGGCCGGGAGCCACCACCACAGCCCGCTGTCCAAAAGCCTCTAGGGCCTGGAGAGTGAGCTCCACCAAATCGTTGTAGCCGCAGACCAGGATAGAGACGCCCGGATCCCTGCCGTTCTCTTGCACCTGCGCCTGAGGTAGTCCAGAAAGGGAGCCCACCATACTCCGCCATCTACCCTGCTCCCGTTATACCCGAAGCCCTTCCAGCTTTTGCGGGTGTTGTCAATACTGCTCCGCGGGGCTCCGGCCACAGACCGATTGCTCAACAAGATCGGCAAGATCGGCTGGGTCGCCGGCCATCTCGAGTGCTGTCGAGAACAGGGGGAAGTTGGCCAGTTCCATCCCAAAGGGTGAGAAGTGAGAACAACTCCCAAGAGCTTGACCTGGTACTTGAGATCTCCTATCATTTCCTCAAGGCAAAGTTCTTGAATAAAAGTCTCAATAAGGTTGGCCCAAGATAAGAGCCAACAGAGTGAGGCTTGCGGGGACTGTCTTTGTCCTTTGGGCTTGGCTTTCCGGTGCTTTCTCAGAGAGAGCCTGGCCGGTGGAGCTGTGTCTCTTGAGATGTTTTTGAACTTAGGAGTTGGGTATGCGCTTATCGCGACGGCAATTTGTCAGTGGAGCCACGCTAGGTTCTGCGGCTCTGGCAGCAGGGTCTCTTCTGCGTCCGGCCCATGGCGCCAATCGGGAAGTGAACCTCTACACCTCGCGACACTACAGCACAGACGAGAAATTGTACGAACTTTTCCAGCAGAAAACGGGCATTACCGTGAATTGGGTGCAGGGCAAAGCCGATGAGATCATCGAGCGCATCCGCAGCGAGGGATCCAACAGCCCCGCCGACATCTTCATGACGGTGGATGTTGCCCGGTTGTGGCGGGCTCAGAACGAGGGCTGGTTTCAACCCATCCAGTCGGAGACGCTCTCCAAAAATATTCCCGAGTCTCTGCGGGATCCAGAGGGGTACTGGTTTGGCCTCACCAAGCGGGCGCGGGTGATCATGTACAACAAAGACAAGGTGGATCCCAAGGAGTTGTCCACCTATGAGGACTTGGCAAACCCCAAATGGCGGGGCAAGGTGCTCACCCGCTCCTCCAGCAACGTTTACAGCCAATCCTTGACGGCCTCGATCATCTTGGCCCACGGGATCCCGGAAACGGAGCAATGGGCCCGGGGCTTGGTGGCCAACTTTGCCCGTCCGCCGGAAGGGGGAGACACGGATCAGATCAAGGCCGTGGCCGCCGGGGTGGGAGACGTGGCTTTGGCCAACACCTACTATTTGCCGCGTTTGATCAAATCCGACAATCCAGAAGAGCGCGCCGTAGCCGAGAAAATCGGCGTCTTCTTCCCCAACCAGCAGGATCGTGGCACCCACGTCAACATCAGCGGGGCCGGCATTCTGAAAACAGCTCCCAACAAAGACGCGGCCATCCAATTTTTGGAGTTTCTCTCCGGGCCAGAGGCGCAGGCCATTTTTGCCCAGAGCAACAATGAGTACCCGGTACTGCCCGGGGCTGAGATCGACTCGGTGGTGGCCAGCTTTGGCACCTTTAAGGAAGATACGATCAACGCCGCCAGCATTGGCCGCGTCACCCCTGATGCCCTGAAGGTAATGGATCGGGCCGGTTGGAAGTAGATCAGGCCTCCAGGACAGGCCCTGAGTGCAGCCTTTCATTGCTTGACGCCGTGAACGTTAAGCAGCTTGACGGTTCTTGGCCAAGCGTCGATACTCTAGGACGGCGTTGCTTCCGTTCGAGGCCGCTCAGGCGTCCTGTCTTTCTTTTTCAAAAGCTTCTGGAGGTTTGCCAAATGAAACAACTGCGAACAGCAGGCTTGTTCTTGCTCCTGCTTTCTTTAACTTCTTTCTACACCAATAGCCCGGCAAAGGCAATTGAAAACCTTCCCGAAAAGGCTCCTGTTCCAAAGCGGGATCTGCTTTTGACCACAGAAAACGGCGTCAAAATCTACAATGGTGGGTTTGGCTCTGGCCTTGCCTTTGATGGCCAATATTTTTATGTGCTCACCGATCGCGGTCCCAATATTGATGGAGCTGAGTCAAACGACAAGATTTTCCCTAAGCCAGACTTTACCCCTCAAGTTGCCAGATTGTCTTTGGACGGCAAGGGCTTCAAGTTGGACAGGGTCATCCTGCTGCAAGACGAGACAGGCAAAAATCTCACCGGGATCCCCAATCCATCTGACTCGGGGGGAACGGGAGAGAATGCCTACGATCTCAGCGGCAAGCAGCTTGCGCCGGATCCCAAAGGTATCGATCCAGAGGGGATCGCGGTGGCCAAAGATGGAAGCTTTTGGGTTGCCGACGAATACGGACCTCACTTGATCCATTTTGATTCCAATGGCAAGGCCATCGAGTGGCTAAATCCTTTTGGAAGTGGAGTTGGCGGCAAAAAGCTTCCAGAAGTTTACAAAAATCGGCGCCCCAATCGCGGCATGGAGGGGCTAACTCTGACGCCCGATCAGAAATACTTGGTCGGCATCATGCAGTCTCCGCTTTTGAACCCCAACAAAGATGTTCAAAAGACCGCAACTGTTTGCAGGATACTCTTCTATGAACTGGCCACGGGCAAGTTCAAAGAATACCTCTATCCTTTAGAGGGAACTGGCACCGCTGTTAGCGAAATTGTCGCCATTACCGACACAACCTTCCTGGTTCTCGAACGGGATGGCAAAACGCCGGGAGAGGACAAAGAGGCTACGAAGAAGATCTACAAAATCGATACTGCCGCTGCCACGGATGTCTTTGATCCTGGTCCAAATGGCCTGCTGGTTAACGGCAAGACTCTGGAGCAGTTAACCCAAGAGGAAATCATTGCAGCGGGGATCAAGCCCGTTTCCAAAGAAGAAGTATTTGACATTATGTCGATCCCCAATTATCCCCACGACAAGCCCGAGGGGTTGGCCATTCTCAACTCAACTACCCTAGCGATAGTTAACGACGACGACTTTGGCATCGTCTCGGAAAAGGGCGCGGTTCAAGAAAAAACTATGCCTTACCTTGGTAACAAGCAAGACGAGAACATCGTTTATTTCGTTAAGCTGCCCAAGAGCTTGTTTTGAGAGAAAACTTGGTTGGGGATCCCTGGAGGATCCCCTTTTCTTCCCCAGGAGTTGCTCAAGAGGTAGCTCCCGCCTGTTGAGATGGACAAAGAGATGAGGTTGAAGTTGTTGAGCAAATCTCTGCCGGGAAGTGGCTTCTTTCCTCTGAACGGCTGGGCGCTTCTGACTCTGACCCTCAGCGGTCTCATTCTCGTTCCTGTCCTTACGGTGTTGCTCAGCCTTTTTGCGGACGAGCGGCAGGTTTGGGAGCACCTGGCCGATACGGTCTTGGGGCTTTATGTGCGCAATAGCCTGGTGATGATGGCAGGGGTGGCGGCGGGGGTCATCCTGGTGGGCAGTGGCACTGCCTGGCTGGTGACCATGTGTCAGTTTTGGGGGCGGGCCTGGCTGGAGTGGATGTTGGTGCTGCCCCTGGCGGCCCCCACCTATGTGTTGGCCTACGCCTACACCGATTTTTTGCAGGTAACCGGCGGTTTCCAGATCTGGCTGCGGCGGGTAACAGGTTGGGGGATCGGCGACTACTGGTTCCCTAACATTCGCTCGTTGTGGGGGGCGATCCTGCTGCTGATCCTCACCCTCTATCCCTATGTTTACCTCTCGGCCCGGCTGGCCTTTCAGGAGCAATCGGTGGCCTGCTTAGAGGTAAGCCGCTCCTTGGGCTACGGGCCTTGGGCCAGCTTTTTCAAGGTGGCTTTGCCGCTGGCCCGACCGGGGATCGTGGCCGGCTGTCTGCTGGCCTTGATGGAAACCCTCAACGATTTCGGCACCGTCAGCTATTTCGGGGTAGATACCTTTACAACCGGCATCTACCGCACCTGGACGGCCCTGGGCAATCCGGTGGCGGCGGCTCAGCTTTCGTCGCTGCTGTTGCTGCTGGTGTTGCTGCTGATAACGATGGAGCAGGTCTCCCGCCGGCGGGCGCGCTACTATCGCCAAGGGTTCAAACCCACCCCAACCCGTTACCGCCTACAAGGGATCCGGGCGGTGGGGGCTTGGCTAGCCTGTGGGATCCCAATTGGGCTGGGCTTCGTCGTGCCGGCCTTGATCCTGCTCCACATGACCCTGCGGCAGGGGGAGTTGGGTCGCCGCTTTTGGAGCTACGCCCAGAACAGCTTTTGGCTATCCACCATCACGGCTATCATTGCTGTTTCCGTGTCGGTGGTGGTGCTTTACGGGCTGCGCATGCAGGGGCTAGGACGGGCGGGATCCCCGTGGGGCCTGCGGCTAGCAGTGCAGTTGTCTTCTCTGGGCTATGCGCTGCCTGGGGTGGTGATTGCAGTGGGGGTTCTGATTCCCCTAGGGTGGTTGGATCAACTGCTGAGCTACCTGCGGCAGGTGGTGCTGCAACAGCCACCTGGCCTGGTGATCGGCGGTACCCTCACGGCTTTGGTGTTCGGCTATCTGGTGCGGTTTTTGGCCGTTTCTTTGGCCACCGTTGAGGCCACGCTGCTGCGCATTCCCCCCAGTTTGGATGAAGCGGCCCGCAGCCTGGGGCAGGGATCCCTGGGTACCCTCTGGCGGGTGCATTTGCCCTTGATGAGGGGTGGCCTCTTGGGGGCTATGCTGCTGGTATTTGTGGATGTGATGAAGGAGCTGCCGGCCACGATGGTGCTGCGGCCCTTCAACTTCGACACCTTGGCGGTGCAGACCTACCGTTTGGCAGCCGATGAGCGTCTGGCGGAAGCAGGGGCACCGGCCTTGGCCATTGTCTTGGTGGGGATCTTGCCGGTGATTCTGCTCAACTCCCAGATGGCGCGACAACGCAACCTCGGCTCCTCAGGGGATCTCCTTTGAGAACCCTACAAGGCCTCTGCTCCGGCCACCACCTCCAGGATCTCCTGGGTAATAGCCGCCTGGCGAGCTTTGTTGTAGGCAAGACCCAGCGTGCGAATGAGCTCGCTGGCATTGTCGCTGGCGTTGTTCATGGCCGTCATGCGAGCTGCCAATTCGCTGGCCGCCGCCTCCTGCAAGGCCCGTAGCAACTGGTTGTTCAGGTACAGCGGCAGCAGTGCATCCAAAATCTGCACGGGATCCTGCTCAAAGATCATGTCCTGAGGTGGGGCCGAGACCGCTGCGATGACTTTGCTGCGCTCGACAGTAAACTCCCCACCCCGCACCAAAAGACGAAAAATTTCGTCGTCCTGAGTGGCCAACCGCGACGGATCGAGGGGCAACAGGGATTGCACCACCGGACGGGAGCTGATCAAAGAGACAAAACGGGTGTAGAGCAGCTCTACCTTGTCCACCTTCTCCGACAAGAAGGCCGCCAGGAGCTGATCCCCAATCTGGGCAGCCTCAGCCGCCGTGGGGATCTGCGACAAATTCACGTAGGTCTTGGCGATGGGAGCGGAGCGCCGCTGGAAATACTGCACCGCCTTGCGGCCCACCAAGTAAAGCTGCACCTGCTGCCCTGTCTCCTGCAGCTCGCGAACCCGCTCCTCGGTGCGCTTAATCACGTTGGCGTTGTAGGCTCCGCACAAGCCCCGATCCCCGGCCACCACCAACAGCCCCACCGTCTGGATGGGCCGCTGCTTCAGCAGAGGCAAGTTGACATCCTCCAGCCGCAGCCGAGTTTGCAGCCGATAGAAAACCTGGGCCAGCCGGTCGGCGAAGGGACGGGTGGCCATCACTTGCTCTTGGGCGCGCCGCACCCGAGCTGCTGCCACCAGCCGCATGGCCTCGGTAATTTTGCGGGTGTTTTTCACCGCCTTGATGCGATCGCGGATGCGCTTGAGGTTTGCCATAACCTACTCCCTCTATTTTGGTGGTCGACAGGGATCCGGGCCAGGAGAGATCCGCGTCACCCTAGGCCGCCTTGGCCACGAAGCTCTGCTTGAACTCTGTGATGGCCGTTTTCAAGATTTCTTCTGCCTCGTCGGTGAGTTGCTTGGTGGAGAGGACAATCTCGCCATACTTGGGATGGGTGGTGCCCAGGTAAGCCAAAAGGCCCTGTTTGAAGCTGGAGACCTTCTCCACCGGAATGTCATCCAAATAGCCTCGCGTCCCCGCATAGATAATGGCCACCTGCTGATCCAGAGACAGGGGAGAGTACTGTGGCTGCTTCAGCAACTCCTGCAGCCGTTGGCCGCGGGCCAACTGCTTTTGGGTGGCCTCATCCAGGTCAGAGGCAAATTGGGCAAAGGCCTCCAGATCGCGGTATTGCGCCAGTTCCACCTTGATGGAGCCAGCCACCTTTTTCATCGCCTTGGTCTGAGCTGCCGAGCCGACGCGGCTGACGGAAATCCCGACGTTGATGGCCGGGCGGATGCCAGCGTTGAACAGATCCGATTCCAAGAAGATCTGCCCATCGGTGATGGAGATAACATTGGTGGGAATGTAGGCCGACACGTCATTGGCCTGGGTTTCCACGATCGGCAGTGCCGTCATGGATCCCTCTCCCAGTTGGCTGCTCAGCTTGGCGGCTCGCTCCAATAGCCGCGAGTGCAGGTAGAACACATCCCCAGGATAGGCTTCTCGACCGGGTGGACGGCGCAGCAGCAGTGACATTTGCCGATAGGCCACCGCCTGCTTGGAGAGATCGTCATAGACCACCAGGGTGTGTTTGCCCTGGTACATGAAGTATTCGGCAATGGTGGCGCCACAGTAGGGGGCCAGCCACTGCAACGGAGCTGGACTATCGGCGCCGGCAGCCACCACAATGCTGTAGTCCATGGCCCCTCGCTCGGTCAGGATGCCCACCACCTGGGCGATGGTGCTCTGCTTCTGACCAATGGCCACGTAAATGCAGATCACATCCTGCCCTTTTTGGTTCAGGATTGTGTCCACAGCAACGGTGGTCTTGCCGGTTTGGCGGTCGCCGATGATCAGTTCCCGCTGCCCCCGCCCGATGGGGATCAGGGCATCGATGGCGGTAATGCCGGTTTGCAGGGGCTCGTACACAGAGCGGCGATCGACAATGCCAGGTGCCGGAGATTCGATCAGGCGGGACTCCGTACACTGGATCGGGCCTTTGCCGTCGAGGGGGTTGCACAGGGGATCCACCACGCGGCCCAAGAGGGCTTCTCCCACCGGGATGCTGGCAATCTTGCCCGTGGATTTGACAGTGGATCCCTCTTGGATATTCCGCCCGGAGCCGATCAGCACGGCACCGATGTTGTCTTCTTCCAGGTTGAGGGCAATACCGGTGGTGCCATCCTCAAATTCCAGCAGCTCGCTGGCCATCACCTTATCCAAACCGTAGATGCGGGCAATGCCATCCCCCACCTGCAGAACTGTCCCCACGTTGGAGACCTGCATCTCCTGGTTGTACTGCTCAATCTGCTGTTTGATGATGGTGCTAATCTCGTCTGGGCGAATGGTAGGCATAGCAGTCCTCTCAAGTAATGGGAAGGGATCCTCAAAAACCAACTTAGGCCAACTGCAAGGCCAGCCGGCGCAACTGTCCACGCAAGCTGAGGTCGATCACCTGGGATCCAATCTTGATGACCACCCCTCCCAGCAGCTCTGGATCCTGAGCAGTTTGCAACTCCACGCCGCTGGCCCGCGTGAAGTCCATCACCCGCTCGCGAATCGATTGCTGCTGAGCTTCCGTCAAGGGTATCGCCGTCGTCACCTCGGCCAGGACGATGTTCTGGAGCTTCCGCTGCAGATCCAAAAAGCGCCGGCAAACAGTCCCGAGAAACATGATACGGCGGCGGTCGGTCAACAACTTCAGCGCATTCAGCAGCAGAGGGTGGATCTGATCGGCAAATACTTGCTGCAGCAGGTTCTTTTTGGCCTCGGCCTTGATCACCGGGTTGGCGAGAAACTGGCCCAGCTCCGGCGTAGCCCGCAAAACCTCGGCAATAAAGCGCATATCGGCGGCAAAAGTGTCCAGCAATCCCTGGCCTGACCCAAGAGCAATGAGAGCCTCGGCATAGGGATCCACCACCTTCTCAGCCATTGTGCTGCTGATCATACCTTTCTCCTCCTTGAGAGTTAGCGGGCAATCATTTGGATCGCTTTCTCGATCAGGCTGCGGTGGGTCTCTTCGTTGAGGTGCTGCGGCAGCTCCTGCTCCACCTTGCTCAGGGCTTGGCGAACGATCTGCCGACGCAACTCTTGAAGAATCCGCTCCTGCTCGCTGGACAACTCTTTCTCAGCATTGGCCCGCAGCCGCTCCACTTCCCGCTCCGCCTGCTCCAACAACTCTTGCCGACGGGCTTCGGCGTTGGCTTCCGCCTGCTTGCGGATACGTTCAGCCTCCTGCTGAGCCTGGGCCAGCTTTTGCTGCTCCTCCGCCAGCTTCTCGATGGCTTCCTGTTTGCGCTGCTCCGCCTGCCGCAGTTCTTCTAGGATCCCCTCCCGCCGCTTGGCCAGGGCTTCTCCCACCACTTTGCGACCCAAGATAAACAGCAAGGTGAGAATGATCGCGATGTTGATCAGGTTGCTCTCGAGAATCTTGGCCAAGAGATCCCCCTCTCCTGCCTTGGCTTCTGGGAGTAGCTCCGTGGTCTCGGCCACAGCCAAGATCCAACCGGCCACCCAACTCCACACAGGCATCGCAAGCTCCTCCAAAAGTACTTCCAACCAGCGATCTAACGAGCACTGCCCAACAGTTTCTGGGTAATCTGGGCGGCAATGGCATCCACCTGCTGCTGCAGCTGTTCGAGGGCTGCCTGCTTCTCTTGCTCGACCTGTAGCCGCGCCGCCTCCAGCTTCTGCTGGATCTCTGCCTGCACAGCAGCCAGTTTCTCGGAACGAATGCGAGCAGCTGCAGCCTCTGCCTCAGCGATCACCTGCTGGGCTTGCAAGCGGGCCTGGCTGATCTCAGACTCATACTGTCGGGTCAACGACACCGCCTTGTCCAACCGCTCTTGGGCTTCCGCTTGAGTGGTGCGGATGTAGTCGCTGCGGCTGTCGATAGCCCGCGTAACCGGCTCATAGAAGAGGGAGTTGAGCACTGCCACCAACAGCAAAAACTGAATGGCAATCAGGGGCAGGGTGGCATCCAGATCGAAAAGACCACCTTTTTCAGCCGCTTCAACAGCCAATAGAGTTTGGAAGAGCATGGGTGTTATGACCCCAACAGAAACTTAGGTCTACCGTCAGGCCGAGTTGGGGGGCGGATATGGCTCACCTCGGCCATCGCTGCGGCCCGCCCCCGTAGGACACTAGGCGAAGGGGTTGGCAAACAAGAGCACCAAAGCCACCACCAAGCCGTAGATGGTCAGAGCTTCCATGAAGGCCAGGCTAACCAGCAGGTTGCCGCGGATCTTGTCTTCCGCCTCCGGTTGGCGGGCCACCCCTTCCATCGCAGCAGCAGCGGCGTTCCCCTGTCCGATCCCAGGACCCAGGGATCCCAGACCAATGGCCAGAGCAGCAGCCAGAACAGAAGCAGCAGAGGTTAACGGATCCATAGTGAGATGCTCCTTGGTGATTGACACAACAACAACGTCTCTTGAGCTTCAGAGGTGATCGGGTCTGATACACTACAGCCTCAAATCACTCCCTTGTCGGCGGCTTTCAGAACCAATCTGTCAGCCCCAACAAACCTTACCAAAAGAAGGGATCCCTTGCGCTGACCCATTTGAGATGATCCTCCCGAAAAGGTTCAAGATGGATCGACCGACCAGCGGGATCAATCGTGGTGATCCCCTCCTCCATGACCTTCCAGCGCCTCTCCAATGTAAGCTGCCGAGAGGGTTGAGAAGATCAAAGCCTGAATCGCCCCCGTAAACAGAAACAAAATCATCACCGGCACGGGGATAAACAAGGGCACCAGCAACACCAACACCGCAATCACCAGCTCTTCGGCCAGGATGTTGCCGAATAGACGGAAACTCAGGGAAAGGGGCTTGGTGAAATCTTCCAAAACGTTGATGGGCAGCAGAATCGGGGTAGGCTCGATGTACTTTTTGAAGTAAGACAGCCCCCGCTTGCTGATGCCGGCCACGAAATACATGATGCTGGTGAGCAGCGCCAACCCGGCAGTGGTGTTGATGTCGTTGGTGGGGGAGGCCAACTCCCCTTCCGGCAGGGGAATTAACTTCCAGGGGAAGAGGTTGCCCATCCAGTTGGAGACGAAGATGAACAGGAACAAGGTGCCGACATAGGGTACCCAGGGCCGGAAGTTTTTCTCGCCAATCTGGGCACGGGCAATGCTCTGCACAAATTCCAGGGCATACTCGACAAAGTTTTGCAGACCAGCCGGCTCCCGCTGCAGTTGACGGGTGCCCAAGATAACCACCGTCAAGATCAGGGCAATGGCGATCCAGCTGGCGATCAAAACCTGCCCGTGAACCGTGAATTTGCCCAGGTGCCAGTAAAGGTGATGGCCGACCTCGAGTTCTGCCAAAAGAGGAGGAGAGGAGAAGGACAGGTTCATGAGCATCGCACAGAAGAAGATGAACGGGTCAAGGTCTGGACAAGATGAATGAGCAGGGTGACCTTGTAGGTCATGAACCCCAAAAAAATGGGCAAAATCTGCAAAGACTTCACCTGAGTGGCTAGAATGATCAGCCCGACAAACAGAGCCAAGCGCGTCACCCCCAAACGGTTGCGGCTTTTGCCCAGCTCCGCTACGCCGCGGCCCAGCATGCGCAGATAAACCACGCCAACAACCGCCCCCAGCAAGTAGTTGGCAGCTACCCCCAGAGAGTAAACCAGGGCCACTCCCACGGCAATGGCCAGACTTACCCCCAAGGTAACCAGCACCAGCCACAGCTGCAGCGCTTCATAGCTCCCGCTGCCAGCAACTGCTGCCCCCCTAGCTCCACCCTTCACCTTCCTCGCCAAATCGGGCTTCCCCAGGGCAAGGGGTGGCTCTGACGCAACTGGATCCCCTGTCTCTTCCTCCCGCTTCGGAGAAGGAGGTGCATTCTCCAAGGGAGGCAGTGGTCTGGGCTTCCACTGGGTCGCCTTCCAACGGGTAGAACTGTGAGAGAGGAGTCTGGAAGAACGGGCCATGGTTTCGAGGTCATGCCTCTCAAGGTTTGACCTTAACCCAAGATAACACGATTAAGTAACAATACTTAATGAGATTAAGTTGGGCCAAGGTCTGAAGGAGACTCCGCTGGTCGCTCAGACAGGCAGCTGGCCTTCCGAACGACAGGGATACTCCTCTGAGGAGCTAGCTAAGAATCTACCACTTTCGGGGATCGGTAGCGGCAAAATGGAAAACTTTCTGAAAGCTGTCTGGTGTAAAGTTTTGCTGGGGATGGTCAGCAGGCGTTAACATTCCGTAACTCTCTGTGTCCCGTCCTGGATCCCCCAGGTTTCATATACTAAGGGGCAGGAGTGGCAGAGGGTGAGGATGACTCCCCAGAGTTGGCTGGTGGATGCAATCTGGCTGGACTACCGCTTGGCAGTGGCGCTGACGGTGGTGATGCCTTTGCTACTGCTGATTTGGGCTTTTGCGGTGGGGTTGCGGCCCTTGATTCAGCTATTGATCGTTTATTGGCGGGTATCGAGCCTCTTGGCGGTGACGGTGTACCTGATGATTGGGGGCCTGCCCGTCAGCTTTCTCAGTGGAGCAATGGCGCGGCTGTTGATCTTGGTTTGTCTTTGGTTTTGGCGGGATTGGAGTGCTGCTCTCGAGCAGTCGAGAAGCTGGGCGGCGCGAGCCTTTTTGCTCTGGCGGTGGGGCCTGACTGGTTATATGGGGGCCGGGATCCTCTTTTCGGGGGCCTTTGTGCCCTGTGCTTTCCGCACTTCTCTGCCAGAGGAGTGCCGGGCTTGGTTTGGGCCACCGCTGGGGTTTCGGGAGATCTTCCATCCCAATGTATCGCCGGAGCTGCTGGGGAGCGTGGGGGCCTGGGGGCTGGTGGCCTACCTGCTCTACAGCCTCTACTTTGTCTGGCGGCTGCGACCCGGAACTGATAAGGGGGAACTGGAAGCATGAGGGCCCTGCCTTGGCCCTTGGCCTTGGAGCGCTATAGCCAAGACCACCCGCAAGAGGTGCTGCGGGTGGAGGTGGAAAGCGAGGGAGAGTCTGATCTGGTGCTGATCTACCGCGGCTACAGCAGCTCCTTGCGCCGACCCACTCCCCCCGATCCCGAAGCGGCGGTGATCCCTCCCCAGGCCCGCTTTTTGCAGTTGGAGCGCTTGGCTGCCCCCTATCACCCCGATCGCTCACGGGTTCTGGCTGTCTATCGCAACTGGGGAGAGCTAACAGCATGGCTGGCCCAAGAAGGGATCCCGGTGGCGGAGTAAGGGATCCCTGGCACCTACCGCCCCACAGGGCTGGGTTGCCGCTGGAGGATGGTGTATTCTGCCGGCTGCAAAAGCGAGCGTCCTGTCATTTCGGGGGGCTGAGGCAGGCCCAAGATCTCCAGCAGGGTGGGGGCCACGTCGGCCAAAGTGCCGTCGGAGCGGAACTTGACATCGCCGCCACAGCCGGGGATTTTGCGCCTTTCCCCCTCCACCAAAATGCAGGGAACGGGGTTGGTGGTGTGGGCCGTCCAGGGGTTGCCGTTCTCATCCCACATCAGCTCGGCATTGCCATGATCCGCCAGGATCAAAGTGGTGCCTCCTGCATCCACCACTGCCGCCAGCAACCTGCCCAAACAGCGATCTACCGTCTCCAAAGCGCGGATGGTGGCTTCGTAGTTGCCGGTGTGGCCCACCATGTCGGGATTGGCATAGTTGAGCACCACCAGGCTGTATTCGCGGCGGGCGATGGCCTCTATCGCTTTGTCGGTCACTTCCACTGCCGACATCTCTGGCACCTGGTCGTAGGTGGTCACCAGCGGGCTTTGCACCAGGATGCGATCCTCACCGGGGAAGGGCTGCTCAATGCCGCCGTTGAAGAAGTAGGTGACATGGGCGTATTTTTCCGTCTCAGCAATGCGCAATTGCTTGAGGCCGGCCTCGCTCACCACTTGGCCCAGCAGGTGATCCAGGTTCTGCGGCTTGAAAAGCACCTGCACCGGCAGCTCCGCCTCGTACTGAGTCATGGTGATGAAGGTGAGATCCGGCAGCAAGGGGCGCTGAAAGCCTGAGAAATCTGGGCAGACAAAGGCTTGGGTAAGTTGGCGGGCGCGATCTGGGCGGAAGTTGAAGAAAAGCACTGCATCGCCGGGTTGCACAGCCCCTGGAGCCAGGCGAGTGGGCGGGATGAACTCGTCTGTGAGATCCTGGGCATAGAAAGCTTCCATCACCTCCGCGGCGCTTTGTCCACGGCCAGGGCCGTCTTGGGTCATGATCTCGTAGGCCTTTTGGGTGCGCTCCCAACGGCGATCCCGATCCATGGCGTAGTAGCGTCCGCTCAGGGTGGCGATGACGCCATTGCCCAGCCATTGCAGCTCTTTTTCCAGGGCGGCCAGAACTCTGGCACCATCGCGGGGCAAGGTGTCGCGGCCATCGGTGATGGCGTGGACATAGGCCGGAATCTCAGCCTGGGCCGCCAGCTTGAGCAACCCATAGAGATGGTCGATGTGGGAGTGAACCCCCCCCTCGGAGCAAAGGCCAACGAAGTGAAAACGGCCCCCTCGCTCTCTGAGCTGGCGACAAACTTGCATCAACAAGGGATCCTGGAAGAGGGATCCTGTCTCTATCGCGTCGCTGATGCGCACCAATTCCTGCGGCACCACCCGCCCTGCCCCCAAGGTCAGGTGCCCGACTTCAGAGTTGCCCATCTGTCCTGCCGGCAGGCCCACGGCCCGACCCGAAGCTTGCAGCAGGGTGTGGGGATAGGCAGCCCAAAGGCTATCCAGGACAGGGGTTTCCGCAGCCAGCACCGCGTTGCCATCGAGAGCATCCCGATAACCCCAGCCATCCAGGATCACCAAAACCACAGGTGCTACCGATTGCGAATCCATGAAATGGCCTCTCGTTTTATTTAAGACATAATACCAGCCCAGGCAACACGATACCGGATCTTACATTTGCACTCAAGATTTCAATATTATCAATCTTCTTTTGAGAGGATAAGGAAGTGCCTGCACAGGCAGGATGGAGTCTTTAGAGCCAACTCCTATGGACAACTGTGCTGCGGTCAAGAGTATTTCTGCGGATGAAATTGCAGATGGGATCCTCAGGGGCTGGGCTGCAACCGTTTGCGCAGAGACTCCGAGCGCCGCTTAGCAATGGCATTTCGGGGATCCAACTTCAGGGCAGTTTCGTAAGCTTCCAGGCTTGGGCCATAGAGATTTTTCTTCTCATAGGCATGGGCCAGATTGTTCCAAGCAGTTACATAACCGGGATCCGCAGCCACGGCATCCTTGTAGTAACGGATGGCCAAGTCGTACTGCCCCTGGCTGAAGTAGGCAAAACCGAGGGCGTTGCAGACGGGGGGAATGTTCTCCCCGGCCACTTCTAGGGCTTTTTTAAGCTGGGCAACCGCCTGGTCGTAGAGGCCCTTTTGCAGATAGACGCTGCCCAACTCGTAGTGCTCCTGCGGGGATCCCTTGCCTTTGCTCAGGCGGGGCTGCAGCTCACGGATGACCTTTTCCTGGGCCCGTACCCGCAGCACCTCCCGCAGGACAAAGAAGCCCGCCACGCCGAGGATACCGGCCAGAGCCACCAAATACAGGAGGGGAACGTTAACGCCCATTTTGCTTGATCCACTTGCCTGTGACTGGCCTCGCTGGCGTCACGCCTGCAGGTGAGCCTCGATAAACCAAAGATCTTTGTCAATCTGGCGCGAGATCTCGGTGAACAGGTCTGCTGTGTCGGCATCCCCCAGTTCGGTGGTGCGGTCAATGTTGCGGCGGACGGAAGCTGCATATTGAGCGTAACGGGCTGCCAAAGCCTGCAGGTGATCCCGGCCCTCTTCAGCGGCCAGATCGTACTCCGGCAAGGTGGAGGTTTGGGCAACGATGCGAGCCGTGCCGCGGGCGATGCCCCCCAGCGCCGTAACCCGTTCCGCCAGCATGTCCACGTAGTTTTCCAGGGTGCTGGCAAAAGTGTCGAACATCTCGTGCAAGGCGATGAAGTGCATGCCTTTAACGTTCCAGTGGGCCTGTTTCACCTGCGTCTTCAGATCCAACGTGTCTGCCAAGGACTGGTTGAGCAGCTCCACCAGTTGCGCGCGAGCCTCTGCCGGCAAATCGATCTGGGTGGGGTAGAGACGGGTTTTCTCGGCGGTAACCATGCCTAATCTCCTAATTGTGTTTCCATTATCGGGGATCCGCTTCGGCTTCCCAACTGAGCCCATAGTAACACAAACTCAGAATGAGTATGAGTTAGGAGGAGTCTATAGAGTTACTTGCCGATGCAGAAGCGGCTGAAGATCTGATCCAGCACCGATTCCGAGATCTCCTCGCCGGTGATCTGGCCAAGGGCATGTAGGGCGCCCCGCAGGTCGATGCTCCAAAAGTCCAGGGGGAGCTGAGCTTGGATGGCCTGCCCCACCTGTTCCAGGCTGGCTTGGGCTTGTTGGAGGGCAGCGGCCTGCCGCTGGTTCAGGCTTATCTCCAGATTGGGCTGGGGACGTCCCTGGGTGATGAGCTGCTCCAGGGCTTTTTCCAGCTCCGGGATCCCTTTCCCTTGGGCGGCAACGGCGGGGACGCGGTGGGCAATTTCGGGGGGGAGAGGGATCCCCTCTGGCGGGGCGAGGTCGGTTTTGTTGATCACCAGGATGAGGGGGCGATGGCGGATCGACTCGTAGATGGCGGCGTCGGCAGCCGTCCAGCCCGCTTGGGCGTCGATGACCAGCACCAGCACATCGGCAGCCTGGGCTAGGCGTTGGGAGCGCTCCACCCCCAGCCGTTCCACCGGATCTTCGGTGGCGCGGATGCCGGCAGTGTCCAGCAGTTGAACGGGGATCCCTTTCACCACCAGGTGGGATTCCACCACGTCGCGGGTGGTGCCGGGCAGATCGGTGACGATGGCCCGATCCTGTCCTGACCAAGCATTGAGCAGGCTGGACTTGCCCACATTGGGCCTCCCGACAATGGCCACCTTCACCCCGGTGCGCAGCAGTTGTCCCCGTTCTGCCGTGGCCAGCAGGGCTTGCATCTGGGCTTGAATAGCTTGGAGCCGGGCCTGCCAAGCGGCAACATCCAAGGGGGGCAGATCCTCTTCAAAGTCGAGGCGAGCCTCAATTTCTGCCAACAAACTCAGCAGCTCCTGGCGCAGGGCGCGAATGGATCCCCCTAACTTACCCTGCAAGCCTGCTAGGGCCATCCGGGCCGCCTGAGGGGAGCGGGCCGCCACCAGATCGGCCACACTCTCGGCCTGGGTGAGGTCAATGCGGCCATTCAGAAAAGCGCGCAGGCTAAACTCCCCCGGCTGGGCCAACCGCGCCCCCTGCCGCAGGCATTGTTGCAACGTGGCCTGAACCACCATGATGCCACCGTGGCAATGCAGCTCTGCCACATCTTCGCGGGTGTAAGAACGGGGGGCCTGCATCCAAACAGCCAGCGCTTCGTCTAGGATTTGGCCTTTCTCGTCGCGGATCCAGCCGTAGAGGAGCCGATGGCTCTCCCAGACTGCGTTGCGGCGGGCAGGGGTAAAGATGGCTTGGACAATGGGAAGGGCTCGTGACCCGGAAAGGCGCACAATCCCCACGCTGCCCTGTTCAGGCACTACCGCAGTGGCAATGGCAGCGATCGTATCGGCCAGGGGCGCAGTCGGATCCATCCCAAATAGAGCCCTGAGGGAGTTCGAGCAGCCGTTGGATTACAGCTCGGCATCCACTGGATTACAAATTGACATTCAAGTTAAAAAGCCACGCCCTCAGGCTGAGGGCAAGGTAGCCTGACAGTGGAAACAACGCTCTTCCCGGATTCTCTATGAAGCCGCTACGGACGTTCAAGGTCACTCCCTACCTGCCTACTCCGCTGGAAAGTCTGCGCTTGTTGGCTTACAACCTGCATTTTAGTTGGAACGTAGAAACCCGCAGCCTATTCCGGCGCATGGATCCGGATCTGTGGGATGCCTGCAGCCACAACCCGGTGGCTTTTCTAGGTCGGATTCGGCAGGAACGGCTGGATGAGTTGGCGGAGGATCCCGGCTTTTTGGCCCAGTTGGAACGGGCCAGCCAACAACTGCAGAGCTACCTGCAGGAGGACACTTGGTATCGCAAGTATCGTTCGGCCCAAGCGGTGGAAGGGGAGTGCTACGCCTATTTTTCGGCAGAGTTTGGTTTGGCGGATTGTCTACCCCTCTACTCAGGCGGCTTGGGGGTGTTGGCCGGGGATCACCTCAAGGCGGCCAGCGACCTGGGCTTGCCCCTGGTGGGTGTGGGCTTGATCTACCAAAAGGGGTATTTCCGCCAGTACCTCAACCCCGACGGCTGGCAGCAGGAACGCTACCCAATTAACGATTTCTTTAACATGCCCCTGGAGCTGCAAAGGGATGCGGAGGGCCGCGAAATTCGCATTGAGGTGGATTATCCCAACCGCAAGGTGTTCGCCCGCATTTGGAAGGTGACGGTGGGGAGGGTGCCCCTCTATCTTCTGGACACCAACATCGAGCCCAACAGCCAGTACGACCAAGACATCACCGATGAGCTGTACGGTGGCGACCAAGATCTGCGCATCCACCAGGAGATCATGCTGGGGATCGGCGGCGTGCGGGCTTTGCGCGCCCTTGGCATCCATCCCACCGTCTACCACATGAACGAAGGGCACTCGGCCTTTTTGGCAGTAGAGCGGATTCGCCTGTTGATGGTGGAGCAGGGGCTGAGCTTTGAAGAGGCCTGGCAGGTGGCCAAGTCCAGCCAGATGTTTACCACCCACACGCCGGTGCCCGCCGGGATCGACCTATTCCCGCCCGACAAGATCGATTACTACCTCGGCTTCTACTACAGCCAGATGGGCCTGAGCCGGGAGCGCTTTTTGGCTTTGGGACGGGAAAATACTGGCGACTTCCAATCTCCCTTCAGCATGGCAGTGCTGGCCATCAACATGGCCTCTTTTGTGAACGGTGTGAGCAAGCTGCATGGGGCGGTTTCCCGCAAGATGTTCAGCCGGCTGTGGCCTGGGATCCCGCTGGAAGAAGTGCCGATTACTTCCATCACCAACGGGGTACATGTCCGCACCTGGGTGGGGGAGGAGAACCAAGCCCTCTACGACCGCTACCTGGGGCCGGATTGGGCAGAGGCTCCTCCTTCGGATCCCCTCTGGCAAAAGGTGGATCGGATTCCGGATGGGGAATTGTGGCGGGCCCACGAGCGCAGCCGCTCCCGCCTGATTAACTTTACCCGCGAGCGCTTGATGGAACAGCTCCAGAAACGGGCTGCCTCAGCGGCTGAGATCCAACGGGCCTCTGAGGCCCTCAACCCGGAGGTGCTTACCATTGGGTTTGCCCGCCGCTTTGCCACCTACAAGCGGGCCACCCTTTTGTTCCACAACCTGGAACGGCTCAAGGCTTTGCTCAACCATCCTCAGTACCCGATGCAGTTTATCTTTGCCGGCAAGGCCCACCCCGGCGACATACCCGGCAAAGAGCTGATCCGCCAGATCGTGCAGGTGTCGCGGCAGCCGGAGTTTCGCCAGCGCTTGGTTTTCATTGAGGACTACGACATGTATGTCACCAGCTTGATGGTGGCCGGGGTGGATGTGTGGCTGAACAACCCCTTGCGCCCCCGGGAGGCCAGCGGCACCAGTGGCATGAAGGCGGCAGCCAACGGTGGACAGAACCTCAGTATTTTGGACGGCTGGTGGGACGAGGCTGACTATTACCAGACCGGCTGGCCCATTGGCCGCGGTGAGGAGTATGAGGATCGCGCCTATCAAGATGAGGTGGAGTCGAATGCCCTCTACGACCTGCTGGAACAAGAGGTTGCCCCTCTCTTCTACCAGCGCGGCAGCGATGGCCTACCCCATCAGTGGATCCAGCGCATGAAGCAGGCGATTCGCCTCAATTGCCCCCAGTTCAGCACGCAGCGCATGGTGTTGGAGTACGTCCAGCGAGCCTACATTCCTCTCAGCAACTACTTCGACCGCATGCGCCGTGACCACTTCGAGTCGGCCCGCCAGTTCGTTCGTTGGCAAAACCACCTGCAGGAGCATTGGTACAACATCCAGGTTCTCAACGTCCAGATCGAAACCCCGAAGAAAGCTGCCGCTGCCGGCCTTGCCTTGGCACAGGATGACCAAGTGGTGATGGCCAGGGATCCCCTCACCGTGACGGTGGAAGTGCGGCTGGGATCCCTGCAACCTCAGGATGTGATTGTGCAAGCTTACCAGGGGCCGGTCAATGATGAGGGCCAGATTCAGAAAGGACAGGCAATCTCCCTGCGCTATGTGGAGACGCTGGAGGATCGGGCCATCTTTTCCGGCCAGATTTGCTATGAGGCCAGCGGCTTGCAAGGGTTAGCCATCCGCTTGCTGCCCTTTCACCCCGATATGCACGATCCCTATGAGCTGCGGTTGATGCTCTGGGCGTGACATACTCCCATCACTGACCCTACGGGTACAGTGTGGGCTTCTCGCTTCATCGGGGAGCCTACGCAAGAACCCTCTGCGAGCAGACACGGGATGTCCCACCGCGTAGCTGCACCAGATTCCGGCAAAGCCGTTTTGTGCAACTACTCTCATCATACACCATGTGGGGGTATCTGTATCCCGACACTGACGCTACGGGTACAGTGCGGGGCTTAGCTACCCCCACACCCCCACAAGCTAAAGGGTTGGGAGGAGCACGGGGATCCCCTTTCTACTCTTGATCCAAGTGAGCTACGGGAGCTTTTTGGGCTTGAGCTGTTCGGCGTTTTTCGCTGCCAAATCGGGCAGAATCAGAGAGAAGCTCGCGAGCAGATTAAAAAAACAGGATACGCTCGTAACAGCGGTGCAGAGCAGTATGTTCAGAGCCCACGACTCTGCCGGTTTGCGCCTTTTGATTGCGGTTGCCCTGTTGCTGGGGAGCATGGCCAGCTGGCGGCAGGATCGTCTTTTGGCAGTGATGGGCCTGGTGGGTGCAGCCGCCATCTCTGCCTTTACCCGTCCGGCCATCTTGGCCTACAACCGTGGTCGAGAACGGTGGCTGAACCGGGATTTGCTGGGGGCTATTGAACAGCTCAGCTTGGCTCTGCAACGGGATCCCTGCCTGGCCAACGCCTACATTTTGCGGGGAGAAGCCTACTTTGCCCTCGGCCAAGTTCCCCAGGCCCTGGAGGATTTCGGCCAGGCGATCCGGTTGGCCCCGCGGCGACCAGAACCCTATTTTTATCGCGGGCTGATTCGTCAATCTCAGGGGGATCTCCAGGGAGCAACGGCGGAGTTTGCTGAGCTGGTGCGCCTACACCCCAATGTCCCCCACCACCTCAGCTTGGCCAACCTGCTCATGCAACAGGGATCCCTGCCTTTGGCCCTAGCCCACCTGGATGAAGCCATCCGCCTGGATCCCACCTCAGCGCTTGCCCATTCCCAGCGGGCCCGTTTACACAGCTACCTGGGCACCTGGGAGGCGGCTTTGTCCGATTGGTCGCAGGCTATTGACTGGGATCCCAGCCCAGCCCACTACTACCAGCGGGGGGTGACCTACGCCTGTGGTGATTACTTTGACGAGGCCATTGCCGACCTCAGCCGCAGCTTAGAAAGAGAACCCCAGCAGCCCAACGTTCTCTACATCAGGGGCAACCTTCTCTATGCGCTGGGGGAGATCAAAGCTGCTTTGGACGACTACGAGCGGGCCTTTCGCCTGGAAGCGGATATGAACCGGATTGACCTCTCCGACGAGTATGGCTTGTACGGACGAGGGCTGGCCTACTGGAATATGGGAGATAAAGCAACAGCTTTTTCGGATTTGCAGGCAGCTTTGCAGGTCAGCCGCCGACATCACAACCTGGCCTTGGAGCAGCGGGTACGCCGGTCTCTGCTGCAACTTAGCAATCCCGATTCTGCCTAGCGGAATTGACGTTAACTAGCTATTCCTTAGTAGGTGCTTTGCCTGACGCTGCGACTCCACGACGCTGCCGCTGAGGCCCAGATCCTGAATCGCCTGCAGCGGCTGACAGAGTTTTCTGTTCCTGAAGCAGCGGGGGGCTGAGGCCAAAGCAGTAGCCGACATTGCGCACTGTGTGGATCAAGCTGGGCTGGCGCGGATCCCGTTCCAGCTTTTTGCGCAACGAGAGGATATGGGTATCGACGGTGCGAGGGTTATCGGTGGAATCCGGCCATGCTCGCTCTAGTAGCTCTAGACGAGAGACGGGATCCCCGTCCGCCTGCACCAGCACCATCAGCAGGCTAAACTCCTGGGGCGTGAGGTCGATCCCTTCCCCAGCCAAGGCGACGCGCCGTTGCACCAGGTCAATTTTGAGATCCCCGTACTGCAGAAAGGTAGGGGGGATATGACGCTGTCGCCGCCGAGCCAAGGCTAGAAGGTGGGCATCCAGCAGTTGCATACTAAAGGGCTTGGTGAGGTAATCGTCCGCTCCTGCTTCTAGGCCGGCGATAATGTCCGCTTCGGATCCCCGGTGGGAGAGTAGCAAAATCAGCAGATCGTACTGGCGATGGGCCCACCGGCACAATTGCAGCCCGCCGCGGTTGGACAGCTCCGCATCCAAAATCAGCAGGTGAATGGGCTGGTGTTGCAGCAGAGTCTTTGCTTGGCGAAGGGTCTCTGCTTCCCAAACTTGGTGTCCGGCCTGTTGCAAATGCCAACACAGCAAGCTGCGCAGATGAGGGTTGCCTTCTGCCAGCAAGATGTGCAAGGGTTGCATGGCTGTTCGGTTGGGATCCCGCCCACATCATAGTGCTCCGCACCGCTGACGCGACAGTGCTCCGCACCGCTGACGCGACAGTGCTCCGCACCGCTACCGCGACAGTGCTATGCCTCCGGCACCCTACCGGGAACCGCACCGCTGACGCGACAGTACTATGCCTCCGGCACCCTACCGGGAACCGCACCGCTACCGCGACAGTGCTATGCCTCCGGCACCCTACCGGGAACCGCACTGCTGTCCCAGTAGATAGCGAGTCACCTTGGACTCCGTCCCGCTAGCGCGAACGGGCAATGCTGTTCGCTTTTGGCAGCGCGCGGCGTTATAGACTGACAATCTCTACCAAGACCAAGGTGCTCCGCACTGCTGACATGATGGCCGATTCTCTCCCCCCCATTTCCGAGCGCAAACAGGATCACCTGGACATTGTTCTGCAGCAGGATGTGGCTGCCAAAGGGATCCGCACCGGCTTTGAGCGGTTTTTCTTTGAGCATGTGGCGCTGCCGGAGCTGCTGTTGCCGGAGATCGACCTAAGCTGCGAATTCTTGGGAAAACGCCTACAGGCACCCCTGCTCATCAGCAGCATGACGGGGGGAACAGAGGCTGCCCATGAGCTAAACCGACAACTGGCCGCCGCTGCCCAACAGTTGGGCATTGCCATGGGGGTGGGATCCCAGCGGGCAGCCTTGGAACATCCAGAGCTAGCCCGGACTTACCAGGTGCGCCAAGTGGCCCCGAATATTCTGCTGCTGGCCAACCTGGGTGCCGTTCAGCTCAACTACGGCTATGGGTTGGAGCAGGCGCGACGGGCGGTGGAGATGATCGAGGCGGATGCATTGATTCTGCACCTCAATCCTCTCCAGGAGGCGGTTCAACCCCAAGGGGATCCCGACTGGCGTGGATTGTATGGCCGCATCGAACGGTTGGTGGCGCAGTTACCGGTGCCGGTGGTGGTGAAGGAAGTGGGCAATGGCCTCAGTGCCAAAGTAGCCCAGCAGCTGGCCGAATGCGGCGTGGCAGCCCTGGATGTGGCGGGGGCGGGCGGCACCAGTTGGAGCGAGGTGGAGGCCCATCGCCAACCAGATGCTCTCAAGAAACGCATCGCCCACAGCTTCAGGGACTGGGGGATCCCAACGGCTTTGTCCCTGCTGGAAATTCGTCGCCTGCTGCCGGACTTACCCCTGGTGGCCAGCGGCGGCATCCGCAATGGCATCGACGCGGCCAAAGCTATCCGTCTGGGAGCCGATGTGGTGGGTATGGCCGCCCCCGCTTTACACGCCGTCTCCCAAGGACAGATGCAGGCAGTGGTGGACACCTTTCGCGCCGTGATCGAGGAGCTGCGCATTGTTGCCTTTTGCACTGGATCGGCCAACTTGGCTCGGCTGCGACAAGCTACCCTGCGGCGGCAGGATACTTGGGATCCCTTGCCCTAAACTCCAAGCACTTGCCACAAACTGAGGGTCAATACCAGAGCCCCCAGATGATAGGGCCACTGTATGCTTTGTCGAGATGCTTTGTCGAGCTATTTTGCCGGTCAGCACCCAGGAGAGAACCAGAGCCAAGATAGCGTGGATCCCTGGAAAAACCGAATCACCGCCCGGTAAACCTGCCAGAGATAGAAAGAAGGGATCCCGGCTGGGAGAAAGTTGCTCAGGTTACCAGCAGCACCTAACCTGCCTCCATCTGGACGGTCAAGGCAAGTGCAATTGTCGGCTAATCCGCACCATCGGCCCCAGTCCCAGTCCCGTTGGGTTCAAAGCCTGCATCTCAAACAAGGCCAGAATGTGGCGCACTTGCAGCTCTGGGCGCGTAGAATTCACCCCCATCGCCACCACCAAGCCGCAATAGCCACCCGTATCCCGGCAACGCCGCTCCCAGCGCTTGCGAGCCATGGAGTGAACGGGATCATCTTCGGGAAACTCTCCAAACAGGTGCAGATCGCGATTGCCCGTTTGCACAATTTCCAAGTCGTAGCGATCGCCATCGAAGGGATCCACCCCTGTGTTGAAACAAACGCCCTGGGGCCCGCCTTCCCCACGCAAATTCTCGATGAGCTGCTTTGCTTTTGATCGAGAGGTGCGCACAATCACCACCGGCAGCCCTTCTCCATTTTTCACCAGCTTGCTTTGGGGGAGGGGATGCCATTGCCCCGTGCGACGCAGCATTTCCACCGTTGTCCACGGCAAGACCCCCAGGCCTATCTGCGCGCCCTCGGGCACCAAATCATCCCGCAGCAGGGTTTGGGCAGGTTCTTCCGCCTCCCCTTCCAGCTGCAGCAGCTCTTCAGCCACGTCCGGCAGGGTGCGCACCTGCACCGAAAGGGTTGCTCCCTTCTCTTGGGGATTGGGAATGCGGTACCGGCCTTGATAGGAGCGAAAGTCATCTTCCAGCTTGCGGTGGTACTGCTTGAAGAAGCGATGCAAGGCTTCCAAGGCCACCGATAAGGCCGCCGCCTCGTCCTCCTGCAAAGTCACGCGCAAGCCTTCCAGGGGGTGAATGGTGCCGAAGTTCGGCTCAACTTCCTCAGGATCCAACTCTGCCAAGTCCAGATCCGGCAGTTCGTTAAGTTCAGGATTACCAGCTTGGAATGTGAGATAGAGACAATCTTGTCTGAGGAAGGCTTCCTCCATCTCTTCGGGAGTATCCGGCTGGCCCGCATCCTGGCGAAACTGTTTGAGGGAGGGCAGCGAGCGATAGAAAAGTACCCCATACTCCATGCCCAACCGCCCCATCACCGAGACATAAAGGGTTTGGATGTCCCAGTGATCTAGGTCGATGGCCAAGATTTGGTGATCCTCTAGGTAATCCCAGGGAGCATCTCGCCAGAGGGTGAGGGCTTTGCCGGCCAGCAACTCAACATAGTGTTCCGGCAGAGGGGGAGGGATCCGTTCGTTGGCCTCTTCAAAGCTCTGCAGGATCTCGTCGATCAGAGGCAATTCCGGCTGGCATTCCACCTTAATGTCCAGCTGGTGCAGAATGCCGCGCAAGAAAAATTGCACCTCTCGATCCCGCACGATGATCTTCTGGGGGCGAGCAGGTGAGGCAGCATGGGGCCGCTCCATGGCCACAATCAAGGTTCGCACCATCGGCTCAAAGCCAGAATCGGCGGGCACCACTTCCATGGCCCGTACCACGCCCTGAACGCCATCTACCCAAAGAATGCACTCCCCCTCCGTTTGGGATCCCATGGGTGACGATCCTGAGAGCTTGTGGCGATCCCCTTCCCACACCGAGGGCACCTGGGGCAGCTTTTGCAATCGACGAACCGTAGCGGCTGGGAGACCGGACATAGACATCCAAGGAGAATCAGGAGCATGACTCTAGTCAATAATAAGCTCAACTATACTGAAAATAATGTATAATATGTTCAGTACGGATTACTACCAGTTGATCTTTCTGTTTACTTTCGAGTCTGCCAACATGGTAGCCAAAGCAAAGCAGAAAATTGGTAGTAAGACGACACGGAAACTGCGCTTTGGGTATTCTACTCAAAGCTTTGCGGGATACCGCCATTCTGGTTGGAAACAAACAGAATGCTATCGCTGCATAGTTGAACAGTGATGTTCAGCAGTGTTCAGCGTAAATGTATCAGAACAACCCAATCGGCTGAGTAGGTATGCCAAACTGAGCAGGGATCGGCCTTGGCCTCCTGTCAACAAGACCCAGGGATCCCGCTAATGCCAATCTAACCACCAGTGTAGAAGCTGAGTTCGGCTTCAGCGAGAGGAGACAGCAGAGCCAAGTTCCATGGCACCAGAAGCTGATGGTCAGATTCGAACTGACGACCGCTCGATTACAAGTCGAGTGCTCTACCAACTGAGCTACATCAGCAATTTCTGCTCACCGATTCTAGCATTTGTCCCCTGCGAACTGGGGCTCGCAGGGAAGGACGCCCAGCCGACTTCACGAGTCAGCTACTGCTGATCCACTGCCGGGCGAGCAATGGGAGCCAGGTAGATCACCAAAGCCCCTGCCAGAAACCCCAAGACGTTGCGCAACACCGGGATCCAATCCTGCGTGCGTGTGACCACCGGGCCGATACCGAAGGCCCCGAACAGAATGAACCACAGGGGAGAAATGAGCAAGGCCCAACGCCAGTTAAACAGCTCCTCCGCATGGCGGGGCTTGCCGGCAAACCCGAAGACAATCCCGCCCAAAATCGAGGTCACCAGCGTTAGGATCCACTGCTCTTGAGGCAGGCCGGGCACCACACGGCAGCCCCCCTGATGAAAGCAGCGATCCAAGACATCAACGGTCTCCAGGATGGCGCGTTGGGTGCCGTGCTCCCGCACATAGAATTGGTTGCCAAAGCGAGATTGCAGCTCAATCCAAAAGGTACGTGGCAAGATCTCGCGCACAGCATCCCCCACATTAAACGCCAGCAAGTTGCCCCCCCTGGGATCCGCCACCATCAGAACGCTGCGCTCATTCAAGCCCCAGTACTCTTTCACCTGACGGCCTGGAGTTTGATCAAACTGAGTCAGCACCCGCAGCTTCCAGCCGGTGTCTTGCTCTAACTTGTTCAGATGCTGGGCCAGTTGAGCTTCCTGATTGCTGGTCAACTGATCCGCCAAGTCCAAGACCGGCACGGGCGGCTGAGGCAGCTCCATCGGCACCACCGGCAGGGCAGGTTGCGCCCAGGTCAGGGATCCCCCGCCCACCGCAATCAACAGCCCAAGGCAAAAGCCCACCCCAACGCGGAGTATCCGTTGCCACTCGATGCTCATGCTGATCCCTCTCTTAGCTTTGACGCTGAGATACTGAGAAATGATGTTAAGAAATGTTTCAATTTCTTATAGATCTATCATGCACCGGAACAAGACGTTTGGCCAGAGGGATCCCGGGGAAGGAGCGGTGACAGGGGCAGTGCCTATATCAAGCTGGGGCTAAAGGTGCCGGCGGGGTCGAAGTGCTGCTTCAGCTTGCGCATCAGACTTGCAGCCGGGCCAAAGTCATGGGCAAGAGCCTTCTTCAGAGCCGGCGGCGCCTCCAGAAGCAGGAGAAATCCGCCTGCGGACTTGAGGTAGCGTTGCAGTTGCATTAGGGATCCCACTTCTGGCTGAACCAGCCAAGCCCGTCCTAGCCCACAGCCTCGGTGCAGTTGCACCTGAGCTCCAGGAAACAGGGTTTGAAACTGCTCCAATGTTGCCAGGCTCTGATTGGGCAGGCACCCGAACTTGGCCAGCACTGCTCCTGAGCCGGGTTGAGGCAGGGGCAGAGAGTCGGGATTCACTTCCTGCAAAGTCAGCCCTGCAGGGGCCAGCCGCCGCGTTTGGGCCATCTGCTGGGCGATTGCTCGCTCCGATCCATGAAAGCTGAGCCAAACCTGGGATCCCTCTGCCCTCAGCCAGAGATCCACCCCCACAGGGTTAACGGGGCCGGTCAGCACCTGCCGACACAAAACCTCCAGCTCCGGCAGGGATCCTGTAGCCAGCAAAGCAGACTGAGCTGCCGGCAACGGGTAAAGCCGTAGGCTCACCTGGGTCAAAATTCCTAGGCTGCCCAAGGATCCGGTGAACAGCTTCATCAGGTCATAGCCGGCAACATTCTTGAC
Organism: Thermostichus sp. MS-CIW-34; assembly: GCF_054060435.1. NCBI lineage: Bacteria > Bacillati > Cyanobacteriota > Cyanophyceae > Thermostichales > Thermostichaceae > Thermostichus > Thermostichus sp. MS-CIW-34. The sequence goes on from NZ_JBSSDE010000009.1 coordinate 70,475, forward strand.
AACCCGCCCGCCCGCTTTGGCCACTTCCCCATCCGCCCGCACCCAGGCTATGCCCAGCAGCAAGTCGCGGATCCCGCCGTAACGCCGGCGCAGAGAACCCGTATCGGCAGTGGCGATAATGCCCCCCAGGGTAGCCCGCTCCGGATAGAGGGGATCCACCGGCCACCATTGCCCCCGCTCGGCCAAGATGTGTTGCAGTTCCGCCAAAGTCATGCCAGCTTCCACCGTGACGGTGAGATCAGCAGCCGCATGGTCGATGAGCCGGCGTAAGCCGCGCGTGCTGAGAACCAAATCCACCGGCTCCACAGAGTGGGCCCAGCCCCACTTGCTCCCCTGCCCCAGCGGCAGCACTTTCCGCCCTTGGCACTCCTTTAAGATTCCGGCCAATTCCGAGACCGTTGATGGAGTCTGGATCGGCAAGGGATCCCCTGGATCAGATAGCAAGGTCGCCAGTGAATGGGGAGAAGACATTGGGGAAAGCGAAGCAGAGAGTGACATCCTCCCGACGCTGACCCTACGGGTACAGCGCGGGCTTCCTAACCTCACGGTTAGGCATTCCTGCCCCACGCCACTTATCTAGGTCATAGACCCCCGACAGAACGACTTGGCAGGCTGTTTCCGTTCCCCAGAGTCCCTGGGCTACTAAATTCTCTAGTCCACGATGCAAAACCATTTCTGCTGCTGCATGGTCACGATGAGTTCGATACCCACACTCAGGACAATGATGCTCTCTAATCTTCAACCCCTTACTGACAGTGGCAAAACATTTGGGGCAGGTTTGGCTAGTCCCGTTGGAGTTGACTTTAGCGAAGTACACTCCACGTTTCCAGCACACCCATTCCAACAGAGACAGAAATTGTCCAAAAGCGACATCGACACAATCTTTTCGCAGCATTCCCCGTGTCAAGCCTGTGACATTGAGGTCTTCCGCAAAGATGGTTTGCGCTTGGTCACAAAGCTTATGAGCCGTCTTTAGGTGGAAATCTTTACGACGGTTCGCAATCCGATGGTGCATCCTGGCAACCTTGATTTGTGCCTTCTCCCAGTTTCGTGAGCCCTTTTGTTTTCGTGTCGCTCTGCGTTGCAGCAATTTCAGCTTGCGTTGCATCGACCTAAAAAACTTGGGCCGCTCCTGGAAGCTGCCATCTGAGACCGTCAAAAACCGTTCCAATCCCAGATCAATCCCAATCGCACGACCGTGAACCGGAGCATCGGGAACCGATATGTCCGATTCGATGGTAACGACGACATACCATTGCGTCCCTCTTACCTTGGACAGTACCCTCACCTGCTTGACCTTGAACCCATCTGGGATAGGACGATGCAAGTTGATAGGCACTTTTCCTATCTTTGGTAGCTTGATACTGCTGCCGGAGATGGGATTGTCCTTGAACTGGGGAAACACAAAAGACTTTAATTGGCCTTGTTTCTTGAAACGGGGGAACCCATATCCCCGCTTCTGGAATGCCTCCCAAGTATCATGCAGCCTGCGAATCGTAGTCTGCAAGACCTGAGAATGCACCTTGGCCAAATGCGGGAATTGCTTCTTTGTTTTGGGTAGGTTATTTTGCTGACGATAGCAAGACGGGAATGGCTCATCGGCAGGAATGATGTATTCCTTCTCCAGTGAGCATCTGTCTATGGGACACTTACGGGAAGCAATCCAGTCTTTGAGTTCGCGCAAAGCGTAGTTGTACACGCCTCTGCACGTCTCAAGCCACGACCGCAGCTCGGCCTGCTGCGCGGCGTCTGGATAGATCCGGTAAGTGTAGTTCATGGTCAGCATAGTGGCAGTTTACCACAAGCTATAGCTGCTGGTAAATACTTGTCTTATCCCATCGAGAGAATCGACAAGTGCGGGGAGTCCATGTATCCCGACGCTGATGCTTTGCATACAGCGCGGGACTTATAGCTCCCCGCGCCCCTCCTTTGTTAAAGAGAGAAAACCTGTCCAAACCAGCCCAATTGCGGGGTTATCCCACCCTACCTCAGTCTGCGGGCAACAAGAACCTCTGTTTGGAGAGATGGCCCTCAACCAGAGCCGGCCTTCAGTGCAGTACCGCCCTTACACAGGTCTGCCGAAAATCTCGGAACCAAAGCTCTGTCTCGCCGCTGCTCACCCAGGAAGATCCTGAAGAGATCCATAAGTCTACACAACTTTCTTTCCCCCGCGAACTAGTATTTGATAGCGGTGGGAAGTCCGTGCACAGCGGATCGGGCTCCATAGGCAAAAATTTTGTAAGCCCTGTAAGCAATGTAAACAAAAACAAAAAACGGCAACAGTAGAAAACGTAGTCTGCAAACGCTGTGGGCGGATTGTCTGCTAGGGTAGATGCTCTCTGTATTGGGGAAAAGCAGTCGTGAGTGCGATTAGCAACATCATCTTGGTGGGTATGGGGATTCTCCTGACCCTGGCAAGCCTTTGGTACGGGCAAAACCACCATCTGCTTCCCGAATCTGCTGCCGAATCAGCCCCCTTGTTCGACAGCCTCTTTAACAGCACCATAACCATTGCCACAGGGATCTTTTTGGTGGTACAGGGTGTACTTCTCTACTGTATTGTCCGCTACCGCAAGCGGCGAGGCGACAAAGGCGACGGGGATCCCAGTCACGGCAACGTGCTGTTGGAGATCGTGTGGACGGCGGTGCCGGCGGTGATCATTCTTTGGTTGGGCTTGGCCAGCCTAGATGTCTATCAAGCTGTTTACGGGGGTGCTCACGTCGGCGGCCATATCCACGCGGCCATGGCGATGGAGTCTTCCCACGAAGCTGAGGCGGGGGATCCCGGCTACGCCTACACGCCTGCGGTGCTACCCGGGAAGAAGATGGGCCAGCCGGATCTGGTCGTTCAAGTGCAGGGCATGCAATATGCTTGGATGTTCACCTACCCGGATTCCGGCCTGGTGGCCAGCGAGCTGCACCTTCCTCTAAACAAGCGGGTGCGCTTGGATATGACGGCTCTGGATGTGAACCATGCCTTCTGGGTGCCGCAGTTTCGCCTCAAGCAGGATGTGATCCCTGGCCGAGAGACCCACCTGGAGTTTGTGCCTACCCAACTGGGGCAGTACCCCATCATCTGCGCAGAGCTGTGCGGCCCCTATCATGGGGTGATGGCAGGGCAATTGTTTGTGGATACGCCGGAAGACTTCGAGCGCTGGCAGCAGGAGCAAGTTTTGGCCGCCCGTGGCGAGGGCAGCACCTTGGCCCTCGTTTCAGATTTCTCGCCAGTCCATCCCTCTCCTCGGCCAGGCTCCCCTGAGGCCGAGTCTGCCTTTGCCCATGTCCACCACCAGCGTTTGGGCGTCTCCCCCTCAGATTTGAAGTCTCTCCAGTTCCATTCTGGATCCCTTCCTTCCGCAGGCTAGCTGGGATCCCCAACATCCCTTTGGCCTGCGCTTGTGGGAACAACATTCTGCCAACGCGATATAGGAGCTTTTGTGCAATGACCCAGCTGCAAGACAGCCCAAGACTTGTTGCTGCACCGAAGGTTGAACTGGAACTTCCTGCTGAGCCTTGGTGGCGCTTCTTTACTTTTTCCACCGATCACAAGGTCATCGGGATCCAGTACTTGGTGACCACCTTTTTCTTCTACTTGGTGGGAGGGGCGCTGGCGACGGCAGTACGGGCAGAGCTGGCTACTCCAGAGGCCGACTTTCTCGGCTTTGAGCGGTACAACGGTGCCTTTACCCTGCACGCCACGATCATGATCTTTTTGTGGATCGTGCCTGCTTTGGTGGGGGGCTTTGGCAACTACCTAGTACCGCTGATGATCGGGGCGCGGGATATGGCCTTCCCCAAGCTGAATGCAGTGGCCTTTTGGCTGGTTCCGCCCACAGGGATCCTGCTTTTGGCCAGCCTGTTCATAGAGGCTCCGGCTGCCGGCTGGACTTCCTACCCCCCCCTCAGCTTGATCAGCGGCAAGGTGGGGGAAGAACTCTGGATCCTGAGCATTTTGTTGGCAGGAACCTCTTCCATCCTGGCGGCGGTTAACTTCATCACCACCATTCTGAAGATGCGCATGCCCGGCATGAAGATGGAAGACATGCCCCTGTTTTGTTGGGCCATGCTGGCAGCCTCTGTTCTCACCCTCATTGCAACACCGGTTTTGGCCGGTGCATTGATTTTGCTTAGCTTTGACCTCTTGGCAGGCACGGCCTTTTTTAACCCCAGCGGCGGCGGGGATCCGGTGGTGTACCAGCACATGTTCTGGTTCTACTCCCACCCGGCAGTTTACATCATGATCTTGCCGGTCTTTGGCATGATCTCCGAGATTTTGCCGGTGCATGCCCGCAAGCCCATCTTTGCTTACAAAGCCATTGCCTATTCCAGCTTGGCCATTTGCTTTTTGGGGTTGATCGTCTGGGCGCACCACATGTTCACCAGCGGCACCCCTGACTGGATGCGGGTGTTCTTCATGATCGCCACTATGGCTATTGCTGTCCCGACGGGGATCAAGGTGTTTAGCTGGCTGGCCACTTTGTGGGGCGGCAAGATCCACTTCCGGTCGGCCATGCTGTTTGGCATGGGCTTTGTCTCGATGTTTGTGATCGGGGGGTTGAGCGGCATTATTCTCGCCTCGGTGCCCCTGGATATCCACGTCCACGACACCTACTTTGTGGTAGCCCACCTGCACTATGTGTTGTTTGGGGGCAGCGTGTTCGGGATCTATGCCGGTATCTACCATTGGTTCCCCAAGATGACGGGGCGCATGTTGAATGAGTTTTGGGGACGGGTACATTTTGTGCTGACCTTCGTCGGCTTCAACATCTGCTTTCTGCCGATGCACAAGCTGGGCCTGATGGGGATGCCCCGCCGCGTTGCCCAATACGACCCGCAATTTGCCGATCTGAACTGGATCAGCTCGGTGGGCGCCTTTATGCTCGCCCTTTCCACTCTGCCCTTTTTGGTCAACGTCATCTACTCTTGGGTGGCTGGGCCAAAAGCTGGGGATAATCCTTGGCAGGCCCTGACACTGGAGTGGACAACTTCTTCTCCCCCGCCCCATCACAACTTTTATGGGGATCCCATTTTGCTGACCGGCCCCTATGACTACGGTTTGCACAGCAAGGAGACGCTGGACTACTTTGCTGCTCAGTTGCAAACCTTGCGGGAGCTGGCGCTGGCAGAAGCGGAGCCTACTTCTTCTTAGCAGGCCGGATGCCCGGTGGGCGGCTGATCCCCTGCTCACTGGGTATTCCAGTCTTGGCTGGGCTGCTTGTACAGCCTCAAGAAGTCTCAGGAATTCAGGAATTTAGGTGGAAAGGAATATGCAAGGATCCCTTGCCTCTGAAACGCTGATGGTTGGCCACTCAAGGGCCCACACTGCCCATGCTGAGCACCCAGATCATCGCGTCTTTGGCATCTTGATGTTTTTGGTGGCAGAAGGCTGCCTATTTTTGGGGCTTTTCATGGCCTACCTGGCCTATAGCCTCACCGCCCCGGTGTGGCCGCCGGAGGGAACCCCAGAGCGGGAATTGCTTTTGCCCGGGATCAACACGGTGATTTTGCTCTCCAGCAGCTTCGTCATTCACAAAGCTGGGTCGGCCATCAAGGCCGATGATGTCAGGGGTCTGCGGCTGTGGTTTGCCCTCACAGCGCTGATGGGGGCGGTTTTCCTGGCAGGGCAACTCTATGAGTACAGCAACCTGGAGTTTGGCCTCACCACCAACCTGTTTGCCAGCACCTTCTATGTTTTAACGGGGTTTCATGGTCTTCACGTGATGGCAGGGTTGCTGTTTATTCTGGCAGTGCTCTGGCGCTCCTTTAAACCCGGCCACTACAGCGCCCAACATCATTTTGGCGTCGAAGCTGCCGAGATCTACTGGCACTTTGTGGATGGGGTTTGGGTTGTGCTGTTTATTCTGCTCTACTTGCTCTGAGCTCGGCCTTCACCCAATATAGCCACGATTTGGATCAGCGCTTCTTGAAAGGCATCTCGTTCCGGCTGTCCTTGCTTGAGGTTGTATTCCAATTGCAAAAGCTGCTGCATTGCTTTCAGTAAAGCTGTGGTCTTCAGGGATCCCACCTCTTTTTGCAGAAAGTAAACCCGGTTGGGATTCCCGATTTCTGCTTTCTGGGCGATGACCTTGGGATCCCGTTCTCCCTGATCCAGCAGCAGCCGCACCCATAGCCAGGTGCGAAATTGGCCTACCAACACCGCCAGAATCCTCAGGGCCGGCTCGTTGTGATCCAGCAGATGGGTCAAGATGCGTAGGGCTTGTTCCAGATTCCCTTTGCGCAGGGATCCCGCCAATTGAAAGCTGTTGTAGGCGCTGGCGGGAACTAACGCCTCGACTTGTTCAGGAGAAATGGGATCCTGTTGACCTGCCGTAAACAGGGCCAGCTTTTCCAATTCCATCGCCAAGCGACGGGAGTCATTGCCCACCGCCTCGGCCAATTTCTGGGCGGCTGCCGGGCTGAGGGCCAGATCCCGTTGTTCAGCTTCCCGCTGCACCTGCTGGAGAATGCCCTCCTCATCCCAAGGGGCCAGTTGGGAAAACTCGCGGACAATGGCCGTTTTCTTGAGGATTTTGGTGGATTTCAGGCGCCCATCGGGTTTATTGCTGGTGGTCAAGAGCAGATGGGTGGTAGGGGGTAACTGGGCCAGTGTGCGCTCCACTTCTTCCCACAGATCTTCCGGGCAATGTTGGGTGAGTGTTGTCTCTTCCAGCCAAACCAAGCGGGCGTTGGATCCCAGCGGCGGGGTCATGGCTTGGTTGAGCCCGGCAATCGTGGATTCCGGCGGCAGGCGATCGTAGTTAAAAGCAGCCCAGTGGGGATCCAGCACTTGGTCGCGCAACTGCTGCACCGCCTGCATCAGGCGATAGGTGTCATCTCCCCAGTACAGGTAAACGGGCACGCTTCGACCGAGTGATTTACGAGATGCTTTTCCCCTACTTCCTCCATTTTGCGTAGGTCAGTTCCCCTTGTCTAAGCGGTTTGGCCGGGATCCCTGCTCAACTTGGTGGAGGGAGTCAGTCCAAGTGAAGATACCGAGCCCAGCTTGACTCAAGTTGTTTAAGAATAGGTCAAGTACTCGCCCTGTCTGGCGAAAACAAAGGCATCTTTACATAACTTTCATAATCCAGAAGTCTCCGCAGCTCAAAAAGTTCTGTATTCCCACTGAAGAGGTTTCGTAGACCTTCTCCTACAGTTGAATTAAGAGCAGAGACTGCAGGGTTAAAGATTATGGATGGCATTGGCGAGTTTGAGTATAAGATGCAAATCTTAGCCCGTTGCATGGGATCCGCCCTGGGTCTGGGCCGTCCTACTCGTATTCAGATTCACTATTCCAACCTCAATTCCCAAAACAAAACCAAAGCGAAGGAAGGTCAATCTGAGTCAAAAAGTCTATCCTCCCTAGGCGATCAGATCTCTTCGAGTCTCAGCAATCAGGGCAAAAGAGGATCCCAAGGTCAGGCTTTAGCCTATGTTGCCTGAAGAGTCTTTCGAGAATTAATCTGTAGTAATTCAGGAGGATTTTTGACTGCGGCGATCCAACACTTACTTAGAAATTGGGACAGATCTTTCTTGTGGTTTTTCTAGTTACTCTTTCTTTGCATTCTATAGCGATTTGTTCTTAAGACCGAAAACTCAACTTTGACAATTCTTCTTTGACAATTCTTCGATGCTTTTCGTCTTGTAGAGTCTTGTGAGTTAGCCGATTCTTTATTTTTGTTAACGAGGACTTTGTCCGGCTGACGCGATAAGAAGTTGCGCTCTTCTTCGTTGTCTCTTTGCCTCTGGGGATATAGACTAAAGCTTTGTCCCGCTGGTGAAACCAGTAGGATGACTTGAGGTGTGGGGATTTGGGCCCAACACGCCCCAGAGGATTATGGAACGAGCAACGCAACGGTGGCACGGTTTTCTGCTGCGCGACTTTCCCATCAAGGCTTGGCAGCAGGGGAGCCTTTTGGGTCGTCTATTGGGATCCCTGCAAAGTTGGGGGAAGAGCAGCATATTGGTTCAAACTTCCGACCGGATTGGCCTGGGGCTAGTGCTGCTCTACTGGATTTTCTCTGCGCAAAGCTCCACCGGCATCCTGGGCCTGATTTTGCTGGCTATGGCTGCTCTGGTGGGCCTGTGCGCTTTGGTGGAAATGCCGATTGGGCTGCCGCTGCATCTGCCCCTGGGCCTTTTCTGGGGAATTGCCACCTTGGCAACGATTCTCTCTCCGGTTCCCTACGCAGCGCGGGATGGCTGGCTGAAGCTGACTCTTTATCTAGCCGGCTATCTGTTGTTGCATCGTCTGCTGCGCAAACCCCAATTCCGAGATGGGATTGTGGGATCCCTGCTTTTGGTCAGCTTGGTGATGGGGATCCATGGCCTGCGGCAATACTTATATGGGGCAGCGGAACTGGCCACCTGGGTGGATCCGGAGTCGGGTTTGGCGGGTCTGACGCGGGTGTACAGCTATCTGCGCAATCCAAATCTGTATGGGGGCTACTTGATCCCGGTCATTCCCCTGGGGCTGGCCGCCACTTGGATTTGGCCCAGTTGGGGGGCGAAACTCCTGGCCGGGTTTACGACGGCGGTGAACCTGATTTGCCTGTTGCTCACCTACAGTCGTGGCGCCTGGATTGGGGGGCTGGCCATGCTCACCCTGATGGCCGTGCTGTTGGCACAGTGGCATTCTGTCGATTTGCCAGCCCGCTGGCGGCGTTGGGCCTTGCCGGCCCTGTTGGGCGGAGGGGGGGCTGCTCTGTTGCTCGGGATCCTGACGGTACGCTCCCTGCGGCTGCGGGTGCAGAGCCTTTTTTGGGGGCGGTTGGATACCAGCAACAACTTTCGCCTCAATGTCTGGGCGGCGGTGCTGGAGATGATCCGCGACTTTCCCATCTTGGGGATCGGCCCCGGCAATGTCGCCTTTAACCGCGTCTACCCCCTTTACCAACGAGGCAACTTCAGCGCCCTTGGAGCCTATTCAGTGCCGCTGCAGCTCACCGTAGAGACTGGCTTCATCGGATCTTTAACTTTCGCCTGGTTCCTCTTGGTGCTCTGGGATCACGGCTGGAGATGCTGGAAAACTTTGCTCAACTTGCGGGATCCCCAGGGTCTGTGGGTGGCAGCGGGCTTGGCCGCTTGCACCGGCATGATGGTCCACGGCTTGGTGGATACCATCTGGTATCGTCCACAGGTACAAATGCTGTGGTGGCTTGCGGTAGCGCTCATTACAGCCAGCTTGGCCTCTCTTAGCCCTCAGCCGCCCGTGGATGTTGGTGAGACCCCATCGGAGGCTTCCTCCCGTTAGGGTAGCTTAAGCTTGACCTTCCAGTCTTGACGGGAGCCAACCCAGAGTGGTAATCATCTTCAGTAGGAGATAAAAAATGTATCCGTTTTTACAATTCACAGGTGTTGGTAGTGTTAGAAATTAGCGGAACTGTTCAGGGTGCAGGAGGCAGATGAAAAAAATCGAGGCCGTGATCCGGCCATTTAAGTTGGATGAGGTCAAAATTGCTTTGGTCAATGCCGGGATTGTCGGCATGACCGTAAGTGAAGTGCGGGGTTTTGGCCGGCAAAAGGGACAAACCGAGCGTTACCGGGGATCCGAGTACACGGTAGAGTTCCTACAAAAGCTGAAAGTGGAGATCGTGGTCGAAGATGACCTGGTGGATACGGTGGTGGAGAAGCTGATTGCAGCGGCTCGCACCGGCGAAATTGGGGACGGCAAGATTTTCATCAGCCCCGTCGAAAAAACCATCCGCATCCGCACTGGCGAGCTCAACCAAGATGCCCTATGAGAAGGGATCACGTTCAGGGTTTGGGTTGCCCGGCCTGAGCCTCGTGTGAGTTTGCTTCATGTCTCTTTTGCTGTATATCTGATGAGGTGTTCTTGCCCTACTTTTCGGGTAATGTGTTGCGAGAAGTACTGTCCCTTTAGGTGAGTCGAAAAGCATGAGTACGACAATGATCCAAAAGCTCAAGAGCCAGGTGCCCCAGTGGCTTTGGCGACCGGCCAAGTGGAGTCTGACTGCCGCTCTAATGGCTGCGCTGGTTTTTCTATTCGGCCAGGGAACTGCCTTTGCTCAAGAGGCCGAGGAAGTTCAGAAACACGCTGACGTTGTTTGGACGATCGTGTCGGCGGCCTTGGTGTTCTTCATGCAGGCAGGGTTCGCCATGGTGGAGACGGGCTTTACCCGCGCCAAGAATGCCGCCAACATCATGATGAAGAACTTGATGGACTTCTGCATGGGCTGTTGCGCCTTCTGGTTCATCGGGTTTGGCCTCATGTTCGGCAAAAGTGCTGGCTTCTTCGGCACTGACTGGTTTGCTTTTGGCTGGCAGCAGGCTTACGAGGCAGATGGCTGGCCCTTTACTTTCTTTGTCTTCCAGATGGTGTTTGCCGCTACCGCCGCCACCATTGTTTCCGGAGCGATGGCAGAGCGCACTAAGTTCTTGGCCTACTTGATCTACTCCATCGTTATTTCTGGGCTAATCTACCCCATCTCTGGGGGTTGGGCCTGGAACGGGCTGTTCGGCGACTACAACGGCGGCACAGCCGGCTGGCTGGAAAATCTGGGCTACATTGATTTCGCTGGATCGGGGGTGGTGCATTTGGTAGGGGGCGCTGCGGCCTTGGCAGGTGCGATCGCGCTTGGCCCTCGCATTGGCAAGTACGGCCCTAATGGAGAGCCGCGGGCGATCCCTGGCCACAACCTGCCGCTGGGGATGTTGGGGGTGTTTATCCTCGCCTTGGGCTGGATCGGGTTTAATGCCGGTTCCACCACTGCAGCCTCTGTCGATATTGGCTGGATTGCCATGAATACGCTGCTGGCAGCTTCGGCTGGAGCAATTGGGGCGATGTTCACCTCTTGGGTTCATTTTGGCAAGCCGGATATGACCTTTGTCGCCAACGGGGTGCTGGCGGGCTTGGTGGGCATCACTGCCCCTTGCAATACAGTTCATCCGCTGGGGGCCTTGATCATTGGCTCGGTGGCCGGAATCCTCGTGGTGCTCTCCGCGGTGATTTTGGATACGGCGCTGAAAATTGATGACCCAGTGGGCGCGGTTTCCGTGCATGGCACCTGTGGTATCTGGGGGGTGTTGGCAGCAGGGATCCCTTGGTTTGCTCACGCCAATTCAGAGGTTACCTGGGCACAGTTCGGCGTGCAGGTGGTAGGCGCTCTCGCTCTCTTCTTCTGGCCCTTCATCACCTGTCTAATCCTGTTTTTAATCCTCAAGGTAACTGTTGGCTTGCGCGTCAGCGCCGAGGAAGAGATTGCCGGTTTGGATGTGGGCGAGCACGGCAACATAGCCTACCCTGACTTCGTTACTGCTGCCACCGAGGTGGAGGGAGCTTGAGCTGTTGCGCTCGGTTCGACGGGAGGCTGTCGGATCTGAGCGACACGGGACTGAAAATCAAGAGAGGGGGTCAGGTCTGGCCCTCTCTTTTGTGGCTTGTTGACCTCAAGCAGTACACTGGGATCCGGTTGAATGCGCTTTTGGATCCCATGCACCTTCTGATCCCGGCGGCTGGCAGCGGCAAGCGAATGGGGGCTGCGGTCAACAAGCTGTTGCTGCCGCTCTTGGGTCAGCCAATTTTGGCTTGGACGTTGCAGGCTGCGGATCGAGCCAGCTCCATCGAGTGGATTGGCATTCTCTCCCAACCCGGCGATTGGCCGGCCATCGAGCAGATCCTGGCGGCAATGGATCTGTCCACGCCGGTGCAGCTTTTACAAGGGGGGGCGACGCGGCAGGAGTCGGTTTACAGGGGGGTTGAGTATCTCTATAACCTGGGAACAGTAGAGCGGGTGTTGATCCACGATGGGGCCCGCTGCCTAGCTACCCCTAAGTTGTTCGATCGCTGTAGTGCTGCTTTGCAGCAGGTGGATGGTTTCATCGCGGGGATCCCTGTCAAGGACACGATTAAAGTCGCTGAGGCAGGCCCAAAAGGGATCCAAATTCAGTCAACCCCAGAACGCAGCCGGCTGTGGGCAGCGCAAACGCCGCAGGGGTTTCGCCTGTCGATGCTATGGCAAGCCCATCGGGAGGCTCTGGCCCAGGGTTGGCAGGTAACCGATGATGCAGCCCTATTCGAGAAGCTGGGTTGGCCAGTCTACATCGTCGAAGGGGAGGAATCCAATCTGAAGCTAACCACCCCCCTGGATGTGTTGCTGGCCGCACAAATCTTGCAGCAGCGTCTCGGACCAGCGCGTTAGCTCAATTCAATCCCGGTAGGGCCAGTCTCAACCTTGGGAATTAAAAGTAGGGAGGAAGAAATCTAGGTTCACTAAGAGCACTTTGATCACCCCATCTCTTGTGGTCCGTTGGAAATGAAAATGATAAGTCTGGCTGTTTAGAATCTAATGCACCCAAGACACCTGAAACCAAGCAAAAGATGAGATTAATGCACTTTTCACTTTCTTCATAAACTTGCCGTTCTGAGAACCGAACTACAACCCAGCCTCTATCCGCTAGATAAGCATCACGCTTACTTTGCTTAGGATCATTCACAGTATGGGCTGGCCTACACAGATTACCTTCAAGAAACCATGGCTCATCAATTTCAATGTCAATGAGTAAAACGAGTGATCTTTTTCCATCTCTAGATACCTGCATTGCGATATCAGCTAGAAATCGCAGGAGCCCCGCACTGTACCCGTAGGGTCAGTGCCGGGAGGAATGCGAGGTTACAATAGAACCATGACCCAAGTCCTGACCGTCTCCTGCAAGCTCAAGGTAGCCCAGTCGCAAGCCGCCAAATTGGACGCGACTTTGGAGGCTTTTGGCCAAGCCTTGAATTGGGTCAACCAGAACACGCCGGAGAAGATCGTCAACGCGGTCAAGCTGCAATCCCTTTGCTACTACGAGATTCGAGCCCGGTTTGGCCTGTCCAGTAACTTGGCTCAACAGGTGTGCAGACGGGTAGCGGGTTCCCGCAAAGTGGCTAAGCAGAAAAAGCGTCCCGTCAAGGAGTTTAAGAGCGGCTTTGTTACCTACGACGCTCGCATCTTTTCGTTTCGTCAAAAAGACTGGACGGTGTCGCTGACCACGGTGGAAGGGAGAGAACGCTTTGAACTGGCCATTGGCAACTACCAGCGTGGGATGCTGGCTGGTTCCAACCCAAAAGCTGCCACGCTGGTCAAGCACAAAGACGGCTCCTACTACATCCAGATTTGCGTAGAGGAAAAACCACCCAAGCAACAAGATACCGACAAGGTGATCGGGGTGGACTTGGGGAGGACAGATATTGCCCATACGTCAGAGGGGGACAACTGGAATGGACAGCAGTTGAGCAGAGTCCGCGACCGCTACTCCCGGTTGAGGGCGGTACTCCAACGCAAAGCCAGTAAGGGCACACGCAGTTCGCGGCGCAGATGCCGTCAACTGCTGCAACGGCTGTCTGGCAAGGAGAGGCGCTTTCAGGCGTGGGTCAATCATCGCATCTCCAAAGCTATTGTCTCTAGGGCAAAGACCACAAACAGCGCTATTGCCCTGGAAGACCTGACAGGGATCCGGGAAAGAGTCAATCAACAGCCGCGCAACAAGGCCGAACGGCGCAGAACCAACAGTTGGGCGTTCTACCAGCTGAGGCAGTTTCTGGAATACAAGGCTCTGCGTGCAGGGGTTTCTCTGATTCTTGTGCCGCCTGCCTACACGTCGCAGACCTGCCACCGGTGTTTGCACGTCCATCCCGATCCTACGCAATCCTATCGCAGTGGGAAGCAGTTCAAGTGTGGGCACTGTGGATGGGAAGGGGATGCGGACTGGAATGGGGCCAACATGATTGCCAAGCTTGGGGCTGTCGTAAACCAGCCTAGAGGCCCGTGGTTGGCTTGCCAACTGCAGGGCTACCGAAAGCCCGCCCTGTACTGCGAAGCAGTCAGGGCCGGGTAGTTTACGTTCCGTTGGGCGCTCCGGCATCTGTGGCGGCTCAGGCTCCGGCGGGCAAGGTGGGAGATCTGGCCCCCTCAAGAGGAGAGCAATCGGCTGGGGTAAAACAACGTAGGGATAATAGTCTTTCCGAACGTACCTTAAGATGGGATGCGAGTGCCTGTCGTGATCTTGCATGCTTGAGCCTCCAGATAAGTTCCCTTGGAATCCAGTTTGAAAAGACTTTGGAAAAGGGATCTTCAAAGAGGCCCTTGAAGGGGTAGGAAGCAAGCAAATGCGCGAACCGACGTCGTGGCCTGTCTACATTGTCGGGGCTGGCCCCGGGGATCCGGAGCTGATTACCCTGCGGGGGCAAAGACTGCTGGCGGAAGCCGATGTAGTGTTCTACACAGGTTCTTTGGTGCCAGAGGGAGTGCTGGCCCATTGTCGCCCTGGGGTTGAGGCCATTGACACCCGCTCCTTCACGCTGGAAACGCTGCTGCCGCAAATTGTGGAACGGGTCAAGGCGGGGCGGCGGGTGGTGCGGCTGCAGGATGGGGATCCCTGCCTTTACGGCGCTCTGCACGAGCTGCTGATCCGGCTGGCGGAGGCAGGGATCCCTTTTGAGATCGTGCCGGGAGTAAGCGCCTTTCAATTGGCAGCCGCCCGTTTGCAGGTGGAGTTGACCATACCCAAGTTGGTACAGACGATTATCCTCACCCGCGCCAGCGGTCGCACCCAGGTACCGGAAGCAGAAGCCCTGGCCAGTCTGGCAGCCCACCGCGCCTCTTTGTGTCTATATCTGAGCGCCCGCCACGTAGAACAAGCGCAGGCAGATCTGCTGGCTCACTACCCCGCCGATACCCCGGTTGCCGTTTGTTATCGCTTGGGTTGGCCGGACGAACAGATCTGGCTGGGATCCCTGGCCGAGATGGCCGCCCTCACCCGGCAAGCCGGCTTAGAACGCACAGTGCTCTATCTCGTCAGCCCTGCCTTGAAAGGCTTGTCAAGCTCCAGATCTGCCCGCTCGCGGCTCTACAGCCCTGACCACACCCACCTCTTCCGTCCCAGAATGGGCCGGCAGCCCCGTTTGTAACAGGCTCTTTCAGTATATTGACGGACTCCGGCAGATTGAGCACAATGAGGCAGCGAGATGAAGTCAGAGGCCTTGACTTCTGGCCACAAGGTACTCAGCTTTGCCGAGAGAAGTGGATCCCTCTTGGATTGGAGTTGTTGCAAGACTACTTTTTCACCCTTTAACTTTGTGAGCTCTAACCTTATGGCTGGCTCATCTGCTGCTCGCAGCGTGGAAACCCTGATCAAGGCTCTGCAGAAGGCCCTGGCCCCCCTGCCAACCCGTTCGGCCCTGAAGCAAGATGTCCTTTACCTCATGGTGGATCTCCCACGGCAGGGGATGTTTAGCCGCTCTATGGTGTTGCATCGAGTTGCCAGCCAATTGGGGGGCTTGCCTGTGCAGGGAGTTAGCCAACTGGTGGTGTACGGTCGGCTTCAGGGGGAAACACAGCCGCAGTGGAAAAAAGTCTTCTACTTGTCCTCTGGGGAAAGCAGTGCCGATGCCACGCAGATTGTATTACCGGGCACCAAGATTTCTGAGATCAAGGTGCTGGAGGCCCAAAAACCTGTTGTGGATCCCGACGGCAAATCCGATTTTCGCAAAGTTAAAACTCTGGGGGCACCGGTTCCCAAAATTCAGAAAGAGCGCCGGCCAGAACCGGCTTTAAGCCAGCCCTCGGTTGCTCACGCCCCTTCCCAGACCGAGATCCCAACCCCTCTGCCCACACCTGCTCGCTCCGGTTTTCCTATCACTGTTCCGGTCAACGTTCGGACACTTGGCCAATGGTTACACAGACCCACCCTACGGCCCTTCCTGGGGGGAGCCCTGGCTTTGTCTCTCCTGGTGGGGGCCGGGTTGGTGATGCATTCCTTCCGGCAGCCCGATGTCCCTGCCCGAGCCAGATCGCTGGGGCTGGGGATCCCGCTGTTGATCTTGGCTGCAGGGGGGGGCTGGCTGGGTTGGCAAGGCCGGCGTGCCATCAACACCTTTGAGCGGGAGGGATCCCAGGATCCCTTTACAGAAGGGCTGTCCTTTTTACAGGCCAATCCAATTCCTGAGGCGGTGGAGCGGTTTCGGGAGGCCGTGCGGCAACAGCCGAATCATGTCGAGGCCCACGTTGAGCTGGCCCATCTGTTGGCGAAAACCAACCGACTGCAGGAGGCATTGAGCCACTACCAACAGGCCAAACGCCTGAACCCGAACTGGAGCGGCATCAACACCCACCTGGTGGAAACCCTGAAGGCTCTAGCACGGCAGTGGCTGGCCCAGCATCAGCCGGATGAAGTTCTGGCCCACTTACCCGAAGCATTCCCCCTCACCCAGGGATCCGCTCAAGCCGAGATCTTCAGCCTGCTCAGCCAAGCCTGGGCAGAGAAGGGCAACTGGGCACAAGCTTTGGCCCAGCAACAAAAGGCCCTGGGGTTGGATCCCCACTTCAGCGAGGCCCATCTTTGCGTTGCTCAAATTCGCCTCAAGCTGGGGCAATGGGACGAGGCCATCGACTCCTGCTGGGCTGCTTTGGGGCTGAATGGTCGCCTGGGCCTGGGCCACGCCGTGATGGGACAAGCGCTGATGCGCAAAGGTCAGTTAAAAGCGGCAATCGCAGCCTTCCGAACTGCTCTCAACCTGGATCTCGCTCCTGAGTTGGCAGCCGGTGTGCGGGTGGATCTGGGTTTGGCAATGGTGCATGCAGGTCATCTGGCTCAAGCCAGCCAAGAGTTCAGCCAGGTGGTCTTCAATGGCCAGTTCAAAAGACAGCAGGCTCGCGCCTACTACGGTTTGGGTCTGGTGTTGGCAGGCCAAGAGCAATACAGCGAAGCCATCAAGAACTACCGGCGGGCTTTGGAGCTGGCCCCCGATCTGCACGCAGCGATGGCCGCCACTGGCCTAGCCTACTTGGGGCCCAAACAACGGGATGCCTCTGGGCGCAAGTTCATCCAGCCTCAACAGTTGCAGCAGGCTATACAGCAGTTTGAACAGGCTTTGAAAGGAGACCCAGATCTGCCCGAAGCTCACTTTGGCATGGGAGAGGCGTCGCGCATTAAGGGGGATTTGACCTCAGCGGAGATCAGCTATCGACGGGCCATTTGCAGCAATGGCAGCTATGGAGCAGCTCACTATCGTCTGGGATCCATCCTTGCCCGCCAAGGCAAGCTGGAGCAGGCCATTGAACACTTTCGCTCGGCTTTGGAAATCGCTCCCAACTTCTCCGAAGCCAGAGTGAGCCTGCAACGGCTTCTCTCCAAACAGATGGAAGAGGCCCATACCGGCCTACTCGTCCCGTAAGGTGGGATAGGATCTTCTAGTTAAGGTTCTCTCAACCCATGACACCAACGCCAGGTTGGGTGGTCAGCCCTGCAACCGCCATCCAGCTCATCCAACAAGGGGCAACGCTTCTGGATGCACGCAGTGCGGAATTGCAAGCCGACGGGATCCTGAAGGGTTCAATTCCGGTGAACTGGATGGAGTTTACTCAACCAGAGGCTGCCAACAGCGGCAAGCTGTTGGCAGATGATGCCCTTCTCACCGAAAAGCTGCAGGGCCTTGGCGTGTTTCAGGGACGTCCGGTGGTGGTGGTGGCCGATCCGCTGCGGGGCTGGGGAGAAGATGGACGAATGGTTTGGATGTTGCGCAGCTTGGGTCATCCCCAGGCAGTCATGGTGGACGGGGGCTATCCGGCCCTGGTGAAGGAGGGAGTGCCGACCACAACCCGACAAAGCGCCGACGAACCGCAACGGGGCGACTTTGTAGTGCGGCGAACCGACCGGTGGGAGATCGACCGGGACACTCTGCGGGCCAGCCTTGGCTCCGACCGTGTGGCCATCCTCGACAGTCGCGAAGCCCAAGAATACAAGGGAGCCACCCCCTATGGTGAGGCGCGCGGTGGACACATCCCCGGCGCTGTGCATCTCTACTACAAGGAGCTGATGGATGCGGCGGGATCCCTATTGCCGCCCGATGCAATTCACGCCCGCCTGCAAAAAGCCGGGATCCCTCCGGAAGCCGAGATCGTTGCCTACTGCACAGCCGGGGTTCGCGCCGCTTGGGTCACGGTGGTTTTGACCCACTTGGGCCGGCAAGCCAAAAGTTATTCCGGCTCCATCCTGGAATGGGCAGCCGGGGATCCCCAGGAGTTCCCGCTCCAGCCATGAGGGGATCCCTGCCCACTGTGATCTTGGCCGGATGTGGCTATGGAGCCATCGACGCCTTGCGGGCGCTCAAAGGGCAGGCACGGGTGATCGCCATCAACCCCTATCCCTACAGTGTCAATTCGGGCATGTCCACACGGCTGCTGAGCGGTCGGTTTTCTCTAGAGCTGGTGCGGATCCCTTTGCTGGAGCATATTCAAGCCAACGGCGCCCAGTTTTTGCTGGGGCGAGTCACCCACATCCAACCCGAAGCTCGAACCCTGACCCTGGAGAGTGAAGCCGGGATCCAAACTCTGGCCTACGACTATCTGTTGGTGAATGTGGGCCGGGAGTTGCGCCCCATCGATGGGATCCAACATGCCTTTACCATTCGACCGGCAGAACAATTGGTGGCCGCCCAAACCTGGATCCGGCAGTGCTGGCAACGGGCAGCCCAGGGGGATCGGACGCCGGGCCTGCTGACCTTTGTGGTGGCGGGAGGAGGCTGTACCGGCACAGAGCTGATGGGGGAACTCTACGATCTTTGCCGGGAAATGAGCGCAGAAACAGGGATCCCCTTGGCTCAAGCCCGGCTGATCTTGATCCATCGCCAGGCCCATCTGGTCGAGGGCTTCTCGGAACCCTTCCGCCGGGCGGTGGAAAGGGAAATCCGCCATCTGGGGGTGGAAATCTGGGCCGGATGTCAGGTGAAAGCCTTTGGGCCGGAGCACGTGTGGCTCTCGGATGGCACCGAGTTGATAGCTCAGACCCGCCTGTGGGCAGGTGGCTTCCAGGTGCCGAGCTGGTTGAGCACCTGCGGCTTGCCAACAGGGCCGACGGGAGCCCTGCTCGTGGACAAATACCTGCGGGTGCAAGGCTCAGAGCACATCTTGGCGGTGGGGGACTGCGCTGACTTTGTTTGGGGATCCCGCCTCTTGCCCAAGATCGGCGTGTACGCGGTGCGCCAGGGGCCAATTGCAGCCCAAAACCTGCTGCGGCTCATCCGCGGCCAACCTCTGATCCCCTACCGACCGCAGGCCACGGTTTTTGTTTGTGTAACGGTGGGGAACCGCGTTGCCGTTGCCGAGAAAGGCAGGCTGGTCTGGCGCGGCTATGCAGCCACGGTGCTGAAGAACTTTTTTGATTGGCTGTACATGCGCAAACTTAAGCCCCTGCGCTGGCAGGAGTTTTTCTACTGACTCAAGCTCTACCAAGAACGGGGTTAAGATCAAAACCAGATGGGCCAGGTCGGGCTCGCTTCCCAAATCCTGAATATCTGAGAACTATGGCTATTCCCGGCGGCAATGGGCTATGAGCGGATCGACTTTTGCCGACCGGCCAGAGCAGCGACCAACCAGGAGCAACAATGCCTCTAGATAACCTGCGCGGACTCTATCAGCAAGTCATTCTGGAGCGGTACAAAAAGCCCCACAACTTCGGCAGAGTGGATCCCGTCCACCGCCACCAACGTGGCCACAACCCCTCCTGTGGCGACACCATCGACCTCACCTTACAACTGGATCCCAGCCAGGAGCGGATTGTCGATATCAAATTCGAGGGGGCAGGCTGTGCCATTGCCCTGGCTTCTGCCGATCTCATGGCGGATGCGGTGCGGGGGCGCACCATCCCCGAAGCTCTGCAGTTGGTGGAGCGCTTCCAAGCCATGATGCGCGGTGGCGAAGAGTTCCCGCGGGAGCAACGGGCTTTGAACGCCATGAAAGGGGTAGCCCAATTTCCAGTGCGCATCAAATGCGCCAACCTGGCCTGGCATGCGCTCAAATACGCGCTGGAATCGCCCGAACCCCAGGCCAATGGGTCGGCCTTTGTGAGCAACGAAAACACCGACTGACCAAAAGGCGCGGCAAGCCCCGTCCTTCAGGGCAGGGAAGGATAGCGCGAACCGTAGCCTATATCGTTGTCATCACGCATAGGTCAAGAATA
>NZ_JBSSDE010000010.1:0-88511 GCF_054060435.1 Thermostichus sp. MS-CIW-34
CACTGTCCGCCCTTGGGAGTCGGTGATGCGGCCATCGTCCAGCACCTGCAGCAGGATGTTGAAGACATCCGGGTGGGCTTTTTCCACCTCGTCAAACAGCACCACCGAGTAGGGGCGTCGCCGCACCGCCTCGGAGAGCTGCCCGCCTTCTTCGTAGCCCACGTAGCCTGGAGGAGCTCCGATTAGACGAGAGACCGAGTGCTTCTCCATGTACTCGGACATGTCGATGCGCACCATCGCCTCGGAAGTGTCGAAGAGGAACTCCGCCAAGGCACGGGCCAGCTCGGTTTTCCCCACGCCAGTGGGCCCCATGAACAGGAAAGAGCCGATGGGGCGATTGGGATCCTTCATGCCGGCCCGGGCGCGCCGAATGGCTGCCGCTACGGCGGCTACCGCCTCGTCTTGGCCCACCACCCGCTGGTGCAAATGGGCTTCCAGGCGCAGCAGCTTCTGCTTTTCCGACTCCATCAGGCTGGTGACTGGGATCCCGGTCCAGCGGGAGACGATCTCAGCGATATCTTCAGGAGTCACTTGCTCCCGCAGCAGCGGCTCGCCGTTGGTCTGCAGCTTGGCCAGGTGAGCCTCCTGCTCTTGGATTTGCCGCTCCAATTCCATCAGCTTGCCGTACTTGAGCTCGGCAGCGCGGTTGAGGTCATATTTTTGTTCAGCCTGTTCGATTTGAAGCTTGACGGCGTCCCGCTCGGCTTTAAGGCTTTGCAGGCGTTCGATAGCCTCTTTTTCAAATTGCCAGCGAGCATTCAACTCCCGTTGTCGCTCCGTCAGGTTGGCCAGCTCCTGCTCAATTTTGCTGAGGCGATCTCTAGAGGCAGCATCATCTTCTTTTTTCAGGGAGAGCTCCTCCATCTGCAGTTGCATGATGCGCCGGTCGATCTCGTCTAGCTCGACGGGCTTGGAGGTAATCTCCATCTTCAGCTTGGCCGCCGCCTCGTCCACCAGGTCGATGGCTTTGTCGGGCAGGAAGCGCTCGGAGATGTAGCGGTTGGAGAGCACCGCTGCCGCCACCAAGGCGGAGTCGCTGATTTTGACCCCATGGTGCAGCTCGTAGCGCTCTTTGAGGCCGCGCAGGATGGAGATGGTATCTTCCACCGAAGGCTGATCCACGTACACCGGCTGAAAGCGGCGTTCTAGGGCCGCATCTTTTTCGATGTGCTTGCGGTATTCATCCAAAGTGGTGGCACCAATACAGCGCAATTCGCCCCGTGCCAGCATGGGTTTGAGCAAGTTGCCGGCATCCATGGCCCCTTCGCCGGCCCCGGCGCCGACAACGGTGTGCAACTCGTCGATGAAGAGGATGATCTGGCCTTCGGATTCAGTGACCTCTTTGAGCACAGCTTTGAGGCGGTCTTCAAATTCCCCGCGGTACTTGGCCCCGGCAATGAGAGCGCCCATGTCCAGAGCAATGACTCGCCGGTTTTTCAGAGACTCCGGCACATCTCCCCGGTTGATGCGCTGGGCTAGGCCCTCCACAATGGCTGTTTTCCCCACGCCGGGTTCGCCGATGAGGACGGGGTTGTTTTTGGTGCGGCGGGAGAGCACCTGAATGACGCGGCGGATCTCGTCATCTCGCCCGATCACCGGGTCCAGCTTCCCTTCGCGGGCCGCCTGGGTGAGATCGCGGCCATAGCGCTCCAGGGCTTCGTAGCGGGATTCGGGGTTTTTGTCGGTGACCCGCTGTTTGCCTCGCACCTCTTTGATGACCGGTTTGAGGCGCTCTACCGTCAGGCCCAGGGGTGCCAAGACCCGCTTGCCCACCCGCTCATCTTGCAGGGATCCCAAAAACAAGTGCTCCACCGAGATGAAATCATCGCCGTACTCTTTGCGAAACTCCTCGGCCCGATCCAGGGTGGTTTCCAGGCCGCGACCCAAGTAGAGCTGATCCACCCGCGCCAACTTGGGCTGCTGGTTGATGAAGCTTTCCACTTTATCCCGCACCAGCCTCGGATCGATACCTGCCCGTTGCAGGAGGGTTTGGGTGAGCCCCCCCTCTTGATCCAGAAGGGAGATCAGCAAATGCTCGGTTTCTAACTGTTGCTGCTGGTGCCGCCGGGCCACATCTTGGGATTGGACAATGGCGCTCCAAGCTTTTTCGGTAAATTGGTTGGGATTGGTGGGCTGCATAGGAGTTCGGCAGAGCTTTGCTACTCAGTATAGGAAGGCAATACAGACACAGGGAGCACCCTGGACTCTTTCGGGGCAGTAGAGCTGGGTGCCGGAAGCTCCGGTAGGATCTTCCTGATCTAGGTAATCTAGGTATCGCCTATTTTGCCAGAGCCAGAGTTCGCAACAACCGTCCTCTCCAGCTGCGATCCATGGAGGGATCCCCGCCTTATTCTTCTTCTTCGTAGGGACGGCCTTCCCCGATTACCGCCAGGTCAATTTGTTGGCGGTAGTAATCCACGTTCTTAATCTGCACCTCCACCCGATCCCCCAGGCGAAACTGGCGCCGACTCTTGCGTCCCACCAGCGCCTGCTGACGGCCGCGGTACTCGTACCAATCGTTTTTCAGGGTGCTGACCCGCACCAAGCCTTCCGCCAAGATGGGATCCACCTGGACAAAAAAGCCGTAGTTCTGGACGCCGATGATCAGGCCGGGGAACACCTCTCCCAGGTGCTTTTGCATGAACTCAGAGCGCTTCAGGCCCATCAGCTCCCGCTCCGCCTGCTGCCGGATCCGGTACCCCTCCTGAATTTTGGGCAGTTGCGCCTGGAGAAACGCCTGCCATTCCTCCTGCACCTTGGGCGACAACACCTGCCAGTCGATTTGGCCGTAGCCGCTGGGGCCGTGCAGATCCACCACGGTTTTGGAGCGAGAGCTGCGGCGCTCGCGTCCTTTGCTCAGGGCCAGGTGCAGAGCACGCAAATTGAGCAAGTCGGCATAGCGGCGCAAGGGGGCCGTAAAGGTGGCGTAGGGTTCTTTGAGGCCCAACCCAAAATGGCCGAGTTGCTCTTCCAGAGGCTGGAGACGATACTCGACCGGGGGCAAGGTGGCCAGCATCTGCGCCACCAAGGCCGGGCTCGCGCCAGAGGCCAACACATCGGGAGCGGTGATGCGGGCACAAATCCGCTGCCAGTCCGCCAGAGTTACGACAGCGGGATCTTGCAAATTCAGATCCAGCTTCATGGCATTGGCCAGGCGCAAAAAGCTCTGCAGGGCCTCGGCGGCAGGGGCAGGCTGCACGCGGGCCAAAGAAGGGATCCCCAACTGGCGCAAATGGTGGCCCAGGATTTGGTTGGCCAGCAGGAGAATTTCCGTCATCAGGGCATGGGCGCCGAGGCGATCGCTGATCAAGAGGGGGCCGTAGCCGCTTTCATCGGCAGAGTGGGGAGTGAGCAAATCCAACAGGGGCAGGTCAAATCCCCCCGCTTGGTGACGTTTGGCCCGCAGGATCTGGCTGAGGCGCAGCAGGTTTTGCAGCAGGGCCATCAACTCCGGCACTTCTTCGTCGGGGCCCAAGTCGGCGGTGGTGGCCAAAAGAGCCTGCACCTGACCATAGGACAGGTGAGCCCGCGATTGCACCAGGCTGGGGTAGATCTCGAAGTTTTGTACCACCCCTTCTGGGTCGAGGGTCACTAGCAGTGAATAGGCCAAGCGCTCCTGCTGTGGCAACAGAGCCAGGCGGTTGTGCACCTCCGGCGGAAAGAGAGGCAGCACCATCGTATCGAGGTAGACGGTGGCCGTCCGCTGCTGAGCCTCTTGCTCCAAGGGGTGGTCGGGATCCAACCAATGGGCCACGTCGGCAATGTGGATCCCCAGCAGCCAGTGGTCATTCTCTTGCCGCTGCAAGGAAACAGCCACGTTGGGTTCCAAGCCGTGGGGATGCTGCAGATCCAAAGGCTCCAAAGTGATGCAAAACCAATCGCGCAGATCGCGGCGGCCCTTTTGGTCAGAGCGGCTGAGCTTTTTGGGCAGAGCTGCTGCTGCCTCCAACACTGGAGCGGGAAACTCCTGCGGTAGGTCGTACTTGCAACAGACCAAATCTGCATCGATGGAGGCCTCTGGGCCGTCGCCCAAAATTTTGCGAATGGTTCCGGTTGGGGGCAGATCCCCCAGCGGGTAGCGATTCACCTCCACATAGGCCACCCGACCTTCCGCCAGCTCGACAGGGGATCCCTCCGTCAGGGCCAGCTCGAACAGCAGCCGGTCGTCCAAGGGCACCACCCGAAAACCCTGTTCCGTCTGTTTGAGGCGACCCACCAGGGCAGAATTGGCCCGCTCCACAACGGCCACCACCTCTCCCTCAGGGCTGCGGCGACGGTTGCCATCTTTGGTGACCCTCGCCAACACCTGATCCCCATTCCAGGCGCCGCTGAGGTTGCTGCCGTGGATGTACACATCCTCCACCCCCGGCTCGTCCCGAATGGCGAAGCAGAAGCCTTTGCTGGAACAGCGCAAACGCCCCACCACCAAAGATTCGTCCGGCTTGCGCCGATAACGGGGTGGATCCCCTAGTCGTTCCAGAAACCCGGCCCGCACCAGGCCATCTAGGGCAATCTCCAGCATTTCCGGCGCTTCTGGGTCGGGGGACTGCAAGAGGGCAAGAAGAGTATCTTTGTCGGTCAATTGCTCGGGAGGCTGAGAGAGAAAATGCTGAAAAATTCGAGAGAAGTCCATTTTGGGTATTGGCAAAAGAGAAGAGAAGAAGAGGGGTTAAGACATCGCAAGACCCAACCCGTTGGCGTTAGTCACGCTGGCCGGTGACGATAAAAGCTACCCGCTGACCGATGTTGGTGCTGTGGTCGGCCAGACGCTCCAGGTAACGGATCGCCAGCAACATCAATAGAATAGGCTCGACCGATCCGCGAATGTCAGACTGCTGCGCCAACGTATTGTAAAGGTTAGTGTAATCTTCATCAACGGCGTCGTCTTCCCGCTTCAGTTGTCGGCCCAGGTCAGCATCCAATTCCGTCAGGGCCACCAGGCTGTGGCTGAGCATTTTCTGGCAACGCTGCATCATCACCTGAATACGACCCAGCTCCGGCGGCGGCGGGTACATGACCAAGCGCAGGGCCACTTCGGCCAAATCTTTGGCGTAGTCGCCAATCCGCTCCAGATCCCGCACCAGTTGCATCAGGGTACTGATCCAGCGCAGATCCCGCGCCACCGGGGAGCGCAAGGCAATCAAATTAATACAGTCTTTCTCGATTTGACGATAAAAACGGTCAATTTGCTTGTCTTGGGCGATCACCTGTTCGGCGGCGGCCAAGTTCTGTTCAAACAGGGCCTGCTGGGCCAAGACCACCGACTTTTCCACCAGCGCCCCCATGCGCAGCACGTCCTGCTGTACCCGTTTGATGTGAAGTTGCAGCTCGGCTTGCCCCATGGCTTTCTCCCATGAATGTGGGCAGGGGGGAAATGTCTGCAGTCGTTTTGGATTCAACAGAGCCAGTTGATCTCAATCATGGCAAACTTCGCCTGGAATAGGGGCAGGGAAGATGGCCAACTTGGGGGAAGATGAAAATAGCGGTTGCCCTCTGAGGGGGATTCGTCTGTCTGGAGTTCTCGGGTTGCTTTGTCATTGAGACGGTCTCATGGCTCTCCCCCCTATCGTTGTGTTGGACGATGATCCCACCGGATCCCAAACCGTTCACAGTTGCCTGCTCCTCACCCGCTGGGATCCGGAGACCTTGAAGCTGGGGTTGCAGGATAGCTCGCCGATTCGCTTCATCCTCACCAATACTCGGGCTTTGCCCCCGGCGAAGGCAGCGGAGGTGACGCGGTCGGTATGTGGGGCGTTGAAGGAGGTGATGGCGGAGCTGGGATGTGAGCAGGCTATTTTCGTCAGCCGCTCCGACTCGACGCTGCGGGGGCATTACCCCCTGGAAACGGATGTGATGGCAGCAGAGCTGGGGCCTTTTGATGCCCATTTTCTGGTGCCGGCCTTTTTTGAAGGGGGGCGCATCACCCGCAACAGTGTCCACTACCTACGGGTGGGGGAGCGCTGGGTGCCGGTGCATGAGACGGAGTTTGCTCGGGATGCGGTGTTTGGCTACCACCACAGCTATTTGCCGGACTATGTGCAGGAGAAAACCCAGGGGCGGATCCGGGCTGAGCAGGTGGAGCGATTGACCCTAGAGCAGATTCGCGCCGGCTGTCTGGAGCGGCTTTTGAGTCTGGAGGGGAATGTCTGCTGTGTGGTGGATGGAGAAACCCAGGCGGATCTGGATCGGTTTGCCCAGGATGTTTGGGCGGCTATAGAGCAGGGGAAGCGCTTTTTGTTTCGCAGTGCCGCCAGCCTCCTGACGGCTCTGGCCCAGTTGCCGCCACAACCCGTTCCCCCGGAACAGATGGGGCAGTTTGTTCGCTCCTCTCAACCGGGGGTGGTGATCGTGGGATCCCACGTGCAAAAGTCCAGCCAGCAGTTGGCCCGCCTTCTGCAGGAGCCTGAAACCCAAGGCATCGAGGTGGAGGTGAGGCGACTATTGGATCCCGACGCGGAGCTGCTGCCTGGGATCCTGGCCCAAGTTCACAGCGCCTATGAGCAGGGTCTGGCGCCGGTGGTCTACACCAGCCGAGAGGAACTGACGTTCGAAAAGGACGCCGTAGAAATGCGCCTAGCTTTTGGGCAGAAGGTTTCCCGGTTGTTGATGGGTGTGGTGCAGGGGCTGCCAGAAGGGATCGGCTATCTCATCAGCAAGGGCGGCATCACCTCCAACGACACCCTCAGCGTTGGCCTCAACTTGCCGGCGGTGCGTCTGCTGGGGCAAGTCTACCCTGGGATCTCGATGGTGATCACCCCGTCCGATCATCCCCGCTTTCCCAACCTGCCGGTGGTGTTGTTTCCGGGCAATGTCGGCGAGGTGGATACGCTGCTTTTGCTCCACCGTCGCCTCAAAAGTCGGGGCTTGATTTAGGGTGAAGAGGATGGTCTTGTGGGTTCCTGATACATTTACGCTGAACACTGCTGAACATCACTGTTCAACTATGCAGCGATAGCATTCTGTTTGTTTCCATTCGCGTTAGCGGGACGGAGTCCAAACAGAATGGCGGTATCCCGCAAAGCTTTGAGTAGAATACCCAAAGCGCAGTTTCCGTGTCGTCCTACTACCAATTTTCTGCTTTGCTTTGGCTACCATGTTGGCAGACTCGAAAGTAAACAGAAAGATCAACTGGTAGTAATCCGTACTGAACATATTATACATTATTTTCAGTATAGTTGAGCTTATTATTGACTAGAGTCATGCTCCTGCCGATGGCTGAAGTTGTCCCCCCGCCGGAAGCCTTGCCCGCCTCGGATGCCTGGTGGGGATCCCTGCGGCAGCCGCAGGCGGAACTGCCCCCGGCAGTGGTTCACCCTTCTTCCGCTCGTTTGGGCAGCCAATCCTGGGATGCCGATGTGGTGATTGCCGGCGGCACCTTGGGGATCCTTCTGGGGGCGGCTTTGGCCAAGCGGGGCTGGCGGGTGATCCTGCTGGAGCGAGGGATCCTGCGGGGTCGGGAGCAGGAGTGGAACACCTCCCGGCAGGAATTGCAGGTGTTGCTGGAGCTGGAACTGCTCACCCCAAGGGAATGGGAGAAGGTGCAGGTGACCCATTATCCTGGCGGGCGTATTGGCTTTGGGGATGGCCCCAGTTGGTGGGTGGAAGGGGTGCTGAATGTGGGGGTGGATCCCGCTGGATTGCTGGAGCACTGCAAAGCCCACTTTTTGGAATGGGGTGGCCAATTGCGGGAAAATACTTGCTTTTTGGGTGCTGCTGTTCACCCGGATGGGATCGGCATCCAAACCAACACGGGATCCCTCACTGCCCAGTTGCTGGTGGATGCTATGGGGCATCGCTCCCCCCTCGTGGCCCAGGCTCGCCGAGGACAGCCGCCGGATAGCGTGTGTCTGGTGGTGGGATCCTGTGCCCAGGGGCTGCCCGACCAACCCACGGGAGATCTCTTCTACAGCTTTACCCCAGCCCAGAACGGCTACCAGCCCTTTTGGGAAGCCTTCCCCGCCCGCGATGGGCGCACCACCTATCTGTTCACCTACTGCGACCGAGATCCGGAGCGGCCTAGTCTAGAGCAGCTCTGGCGGGATTACTGCCGGCTGCTGCCAGCCTACCAGGGGGTGGAGCTGGCCCAGATCCGCTGGGTGCGCAAGCTATGTGGCGTTTTCCCCGCCTACCGCTGCAGCCCTCTGCAACTGCCCTGGGATCGCCTGTTGGCAGTGGGGGACAGCAGTGGCAGCCAGTCGCCTCTAAGCTTTGGCGGCTTTGGCGCCATGTTGCGCCACCTGGATCGCCTGCAACAAGGAATCCACGAGGCCCTGGCGCAACGGCAGTTGAACCAGGCAGCCCTAGCCCTGCTGCAACCCTACCAGCCCAACTTGGCCGTGACCTGGCTATTTCAGAAGGCCATGATTCCCCCTCTGCAGAACAAAAGTTGGGATCCCAATAGCATTAACCGCCTGTTGAGCAGGGTGTTTGCGGCCATGGTTGCCGCCGGCCCCCAGGTGGTGAAGCCCTTTTTGCAGGATGTAGTGCAGTTCGGCGGCTTGGCCCAGGCCCTGTGGGGGGTGACGCGTCGGGATCCCAGCTTGGTAGCCAGACTTTTGCCTCGGTTGGGGTTGCCGGAGCTGGTGGCATGGGCGGGCCACTTTGGCGCCCTTGGCCTCTACGAGCTGCTGCAAAGGCTAACAGATCGCCCGGAGCCGGAAACCAACCCCCAGGACTACTTCTGGAGACGGCGCCGCGAGGCTTGGCGCTACGGCTGCGGCCGGGATTACCTCTTTTAGGGGTTCTGACCGTACACCGCCACCCCATAGGGCGGTACCTCCACAAGATCTCCTTGGCTTCCGGCGGGCAGAGAGGATCCCTTGCCCAACCACTGGGTCTCATGGCTGTCCAAAAGTTTTTCCCAGGTGCCGCTGGGCCATTGGGTATAGGTGACTGGCTGATCGGGGCTGAAGTTGAAAAGGGCAAGCAAAGCCTGGGATCCGTGGCGGCGGTGCAGGGCAAGGCCAGCGCCCGAAAACAGCTCCACTTCCACTCCATCCCGCTCCAAGTGCTGGAGAGCCGGTTGGGTTTTGCGCAGCCGGATCAGGGCCTGGTACCACTTCCAGAGAACCTGGTGGTGACCGGCCTTTTTCAACTCCCAATTCAGCTTGGAGCGCAAGAAAGTCTCTTCAGCTTGGGGATCCGGCGGCTCTCCCTGCCAGGCAAAGGCGCTGAACTCGCGGCGGCGTCCTTGGCGCACCGCTTCCACCAGGTCGGGATCCCCGTGGCTGACAAAATACAGAAATGGCGCCACTTCCCCATACTCTTCCCCCATAAATAGCAGCGGCAGCATGGGAGCTAGCAGCAGGGCAGCGGCAGCCAATTTGAGGCCCTCGAAAGAGGTGAGCTGGCTAAGGCGCTCTCCCAGCCTGCGGTTGCCCACCTGGTCGTGGTTTTGAATGCAGACAACAAATTGGGATCCCGGTCGCCCAACAGCGGAGTTGCCGTGACGCCTGGCGCGGTAGCAGGAGTACTGGCCAGAATAAACGTAGCTCTCCCGGTAAGCCTTGGCCAGGTGCTCCAATTCGCCAAAGTCCTGGTAGTAGCCTGTCTTTTCCCCGGTAAGCAGGGTGTGAAGTGAGTGGTGGAAGTCATCGCACCACTGGGCATCTAGCCCGTAGCCCCCTTGCTCTCGGGGGGTGATGAGGCGGACATCGTTGAGGTCGCTTTCGGCAATGAGAACCCTGGGCCGGCCAGTGCGAGCTTCTAGGGCATCCACCTGCTCTGCCAATTCCTGCAAGAAGGGGTAGGCGCTGAAGTCGTAGATGGCATGCACCGCGTCCAGCCGCAGCCCATCGAGATGAAACTCCTCCAGCCAGTACTCGGCGTTTTGTAGGAAAAACTCTCGCACGCCGTCAGAATAGCGGTCGTCGAAGTTGAGGGCATCCCCCCAAGGGGTGTGGTACTTGTCGGTGAAGTAGGGGCCAAAATCCCGCAGGTAGTTCCCCTCCGGCCCCAGGTGGTTGTAGACCACATCCAAGATGACGGCCAAGCCCAGTTGGTGGCAGGCGTTCACCAGGGCTTTCAGATCTTCAGCTCCCCCATAGGCGGTCTGCACCGCGTAGGGATAAACACCGTCGTAGCCCCAGTTGCGTCCCCCCGGGCATTGGGCCACCGGCATCAGCTCCAGCACATTCACCCCCAACTCTACCAATTCCGGCAGGCGAGGGATCAGGGCGGCAAAGGTGCCCTCGAGGGTAAAGGTGCCTACATGCAGCTCGTAGAGGATCCACTGGGGCAGCGGGATCCCCTTCCACCCCTGATCCTGCCAGTCGAAGTGGGGATCCACCACCCGCGAAGGGCCGTGGACGCCGTAGGGCTGGCAGCGGGAAGCGGGATCCGGCCGCTCCACTACCCCTGCTGAGGTGTGCAGGCGGTAGAGGTAGTCCACTGGCCCAGGTGGGATCCCGTCCACCTCCCCCTGCCAATAGCCCTGCTCATCCCGCACTAGAGTAAAGCAACGTTGGACAGGGCTGAGCAGCTTCAGCTCCACCTGCTCAACCAAGGGCGCCCACACCGAGAAGTGATAGCAGCCTGAGCCCAGGGGATAGGCGCCCATCCGCCCGGCCTGGAAGAAAGGAGAAGCCTGCAACACAGAATCTATCCCGCAACTCGGCTTCCACTATAGCGAGCATGCCTGGCAAAAGCCGGAGAGTGGGTTTTTGGCTTCTCCTCTGCCATAGTGGAATGGGTCTGATACATTTACGCTGAACACTGCTGAACATCACTGTTCAACTATGCAGCGATAGCATTCTGTTTGTTTCCATTCGCGTTAGCGGGACGGAGTCCAAACAGAATGGCGGTATCCCGCAAAGCTTTGAGTAGAATACCCAAAGCGCAGTTTCCGTGTCGTCTTACTACCAATTTTCTGCTTTGCTTTGGCTACCATGTTGGCAGACTCGAAAGTAAACAGAAAGATCAACTGGTAGTAATCCGTACTGAACATATTATACATTATTTTCAGTATAGTTGAGCTTATTATTGACTAGAGTCATGCTCTAGCGCTTAGGTCTCATGCTCAACTACCCGCCCAGCTATCCCGATCCCACTGTTGTGGACATCTACCACGGGCAGCCGGTGCCGGATCCCTACCGCTGGCTGGAGGATCTGGATTCCGAGCAGACGCGGGCCTGGATTGAGGCGCAAAACCACCTTACCTTTAACTACTTGCAGCAGATCCCAGCCCGGCAGCGGATCCGAGAACGCCTGACCCAGCTCTGGAACTATGAAAAATACAGCCAGCCCTTCAAAGAAGGGGGCCGCTACTTCTACTTCAAAAACGACGGCCTGCAAAACCAGAGCGTTCTCTACACCCAAGAAAGTCTAGAGGGCCAGGCGCGGGTTTTGCTGGATCCCAACACCTTCTCGGAAGACGGCACGGTGGCTCTAGCGGGCATTGCCATCAGCCGCGCTCGCGACAGCGGTGCGGAGCACGCTGGACGGTATCTAGCCTATGGCCTCTCCTGCTCCGGCTCCGATTGGCAAGAGTGGAAGGTGCGGGACATCGAGACCGGCGAGGATTTGCCGGATCACCTGCGCTGGATTAAGTTCTCGGGAGTAAGCTGGACGCTGGATGGACAAGGATTTTTCTACAGCCGCTACGACGAACCGGCCCCCGGCAGCGAATACGAAAGCGCCAACTACTTCCAGAAGCTCTACTACCACCGCCTGGGCACCTCCCAGTCAGAAGATGTCTTGGTCTATCACCGCCCCGACCAAAAAGAGTGGGGCTTTGCCGGCGGGGTTACTGAAGATGGGAATTACCTCATCATCTCCGTCTGGCGGGGCACGGATCCCAAAAACCTCATCTTCTACAAAGACTTGCGGGATCCCCAGTCTCCTGTAGTAGAGCTCATCCGCGAGTTTGAGGCCGAATACAGCTTCGTGGGCAACGACGGATCCCGCTTTTGGCTGTTGACGGACTGCCAAGCTCCTCGGCGGCGACTGGTGGCGATTGACTTGCAGCAGCCCGACCAGGTGCAGGAGGTGATCCCTGAGGCGGAGGAGACCCTGCAGGGGGTTAGCTTGATCAACAATCAGTTTGTGGCCTTCTACCTCAAAGACGCCCACACCCAGATCAAGACCTTTGCTTTAGACGGCAGCTACCTAGGAGAAATCCCGCTGCCCGGGCTGGGATCTGCCAGCGGCTTTGGCGGCAAGCGCTACGACACCGAGACCTTCTACACCTTTACCAGCTTCACTACCCCGCCCACCATCTACCGCTACGATTTCACCAGCGGCACCAGCACCCTGTTCCGTCAGCCCCAGGTGGATTTCAATCCCCAGGCCTACGAGGTGCAGCAGGTGTCTTACACCAGCAAAGACGGCACCCGCATCCCCATGTTTCTCGTCCACCGCCGTGGCCTGACTCGGACAGGGGATCACCCCACCCTGCTGTATGGCTACGGCGGCTTTGGCATCTCTCTTACCCCCAGCTTTTCAGTGGGTCTGGTGGCCTGGCTGGAAATGGGAGGGGTTTACGCCCAGCCCAATTTGCGCGGCGGCGGCGAGTACGGAGAAGAGTGGCACCAGGCGGGCACCAAGCTCAACAAGCAAAAGGTGTTCGACGACTTTATTGCCGCTGCCGAGTGGCTGATAGCCCATGGCTACACCAACCCCGCCAAGTTGGCCATCTCCGGCGGCAGCAACGGCGGCCTCTTAGTGGGGGCCTGCCTGGTTCAGAGGCCGGAGCTGTTTGCAGCGGCCCTGCCGGCAGTGGGGGTGTTCGACATGCTGCGCTTTCATAAGTTCACCATCGGCTGGGCCTGGATCTCCGAGTACGGATCCCCGGAGAACCCGGAGGAATTCAAGGCCCTCTACGCCTATTCCCCTCTGCACAACCTCAAGCCCGGCACTGCCTATCCCGCCACCCTGATCACCACCGCAGATCACGACGACCGGGTGGTGCCCGCCCACAGCTTCAAGTTTGCCGCTGCCCTGCAGGCAGCCCAGGGGGGATCCCAGCCCATCCTCATCCGCATCGACACCAAGGCAGGGCACGGGGCCGGCAAGCCCACCAGCAAGCTGATTGAGGAAGCTGCCGACCGCTGGGCCTTTTTGGTGCAGGTGCTAGGGATCCCCTGGGACGGAACGGGAAGTTAGCGAGCTCTAGGACCCAGGCCCACCCGACCGGCATAAACTGCCGCTTCCCCCAGCTCGTCTTCGATGCGCAGCAGTTGGTTGTACTTGGCAATGCGCTCGCTGCGGCAGAGGGATCCGGTTTTGATCTGCCCGGCACGGGTGGCCACCGCCAGATCGGCGATGGTGGTGTCTTCCGTCTCGCCAGAGCGGTGGCTGATGATGGTGCGAAAGCCGGCTTGAACTGCCAATTGGATGGCCGAGACGGTCTCCGTCAGGGTGCCGATTTGGTTGGGCTTGATCAAAATGGCGTTGGCGGCGGCGCTGTCGATACCCTTTTGCAGGCGGGTCAGGTTGGTTACAAACAGGTCATCTCCCACCAGTTGCACTCGGGATCCCAGTTGAGCGGTCATGGCTTGCCAACCGGCCCAGTCTTCTTCCGCTAGCCCATCTTCAATGGAAAGGATGGGATAGTTGGCCAGCAGTTGCTGGTAGTAAGCCACCATATCAGCCGCGCTGTGGGCTTTGCCCTCAAAGTGATATTGCCCATCCTGCAGCAGCTCGTTGGCGGCCACATCCAAGGCCAAGGCGATATCTGCTCCCGGTTTGTAGCCTGCCTGTTCAATAGCCGTCATCAGCAGATCCAAAGCCGCCGCATTGGAGTCGAGATCAGGAGCAAACCCCCCTTCATCCCCCACACCGGTGGACAGCCCCTTCTGCTGCAGCACTTGTTTTAGTACCGCAAACACCTCAGCCCCGT
Source organism: Thermostichus sp. MS-CIW-34 (assembly GCF_054060435.1). Lineage (NCBI taxonomy): Bacteria > Bacillati > Cyanobacteriota > Cyanophyceae > Thermostichales > Thermostichaceae > Thermostichus > Thermostichus sp. MS-CIW-34. The sequence continues at coordinate 13,838 of NZ_JBSSDE010000010.1, forward strand.
AGCGCAGCGCCTCGCGAAAGCTGGCCGCTCCAATGGGCACAAGCATAAATTCTTGAATATCGACGTTGTTGTCGGCGTGGGCGCCGCCGTTGAGCACGTTCATCAGCGGCACCGGCAGCAGGTTGGCAAAGGGCCCCCCCAGGTATTTGTAAAGAGGCAAGCCCACTGCTTCCGCAGCCGCTTTGGCTGTCGCCAGAGAAACTGCCAAAATAGCGTTGGCCCCCAGGCGGGACTTGTTGGGGGTGCCGTCCAGGTCGATCAGCAACTGGTCAATACGGGCTTGGTTGAGGGCATCTTCTCCCTGCAGCTCCGACTGGATGGGGCCAAGGATGTTTTCCACCGCCCTCAGCACACCCTTACCGCCGTAGCGTTTGGGATCCCCGTCCCGCAGCTCGTGGGCCTCGAAGGTGCCGGTCGAAGCACCGCTGGGAACCTGCGCCAAGCCCGTTGCCCCATTGGCTAGACCCACCAGGGCTTCTAGGGTGGGACGCCCTCGCGAGTCGAGGATCTCATGGGCGGTAATCCACTCGATGGCTGTTTCCACAGTTACACCTCAGCAATTGGCTAGATAGCTCTGGCCAAAGCCAGATCCCCCCATAGACTAGTGGATTCTTGCCCGCGATCCGGTCAGCTTCCAGAAAACTTTAAGTCTGTCCTTTAGGTATAGAGATTCTTCAAGGCTGCAGCAGTAGATTGAACATAGGCCGGCCAGAGCTTCAACCAACCATCGAGCGGGGTTTGCCTGGGCAAGGTGCTACTCAGGAGGTGTTCTCCTCTTCCTTCTAGGCAAAGCGATGGCTCAGCTGCATCGGGTCGTGTACGGTGATCTTCTTCTTGTGAATGGAGATGTACTTCTTCTTGCGCAGCTCTCCCAACAGGCGGGTGATGGTGACGCGGGTTGAGCCAATGGCCTCGGCAATGGCCTGGTGAGACAGCTTGAGATCGATGGTGACCCCATCTGGGCCAGGCACCCCGAAATCGCGACAGAGAATCAACAAAAAGCTGACCAGACGGGATCCCATGTCGCGATGAGCCAGCGTCTCGATCATCATCTCCGTTTGCAAGATACGAGACGACAGGCTTTTAACCAGCAACATGGCCAGTTCGGCGTTCTCCTGCAAGGATTTTTCCACCTGCTCGATCGGCAGAGAGAGTAACTCGGTAGGTGTAAAAGCCACCGAGTGATAAAAGCGGTCGGAGCGCTGTCCCGTGATAAAGGAGAGCACGCCGAAGATGCTGTTTTCGCGTAGGAGGGCGACGGTGATTTCCTCCCCCATTTCGTAGACCCGCGAGAGCTTAACGGCTCCCTTCACCAAAAAGTAAACCCGCTCCGCCGGATCCCCTGGAAAAAAAATGGTCTTCCCGCGCTCAAACGTTTCGATAACCGGAGGATGGTGAGGGCCTCCCAATTGCTTGAAGGCTGTGATCAGAGATTTTTCCGCTACGGCCACCGCCATACTCATCAACCTTTTAAGGTCAGTTTATACCTAAGATCAACCTATTAAGATCAATCTAGAAGCATTAGGCTAGGTTGCAACCCCTTGACTTCAGAATCGATGATGATACCAAGATTTACCCTAAAGTAGAAGGTTCTGCCCAGGCATCTTTGTAGCACGTGCTACATTTTTGAGTCTCGTTTTTGCCCCAGAAAGGGATCCCCAACCGAAAGCAGGGGTTAGGATAAGAGCCATTGTCGCTGGGGGTTGCGTCGGCCCTTGGCGGTAGAGAGTGGAGTGGGTTGGAACATTCTATCTATCTATCTATCTATGGGGATCCCAGAGGTTATCGTTGCTGCACCTTCTCAACTGAGCCGCCAGCATTTCACAGTGCGGATGCCGGATCCGGCCAATCACCTGCTGGAGGTGGAACTGCAGATCCAAGAGGTGGATCCAGAGGTGCCTTTGCGGCTGCGACTGCCGGTGTGGACGCCGGGATCCTACCTGGTGCGGGAATATGCCCGTCACGTGCAGGAGTTTCAGGCGGCAACTGAGCAAGGGATCCCTTTGGCCTGGCGGAAGGTGGACAAGAACACCTGGCAGATCGATCCGCCGGGCTGTTCTGCCGTGAAGGTGTGCTACCGGGTCTATGCCTATGAGCTGACGGTGCGCACAAACCATCTGGATTTGACCCACGCCTATTTCAACGGGGCAGCGCTGTTTCTCTACGTGCCCGGTCGCGAGCGGGAACCTTACACCTTGACGGTGATCCCCCCCAAGCCGGATTGGCACATCGCCACCAGTTTGCGGCCCTTGACCTCTCCTTCTGAGGATCCCACTTCCGGCCAGTCTTTTGTGGCGGAAGACTACGACGAGCTGGTGGATAGCCCGGTGGAGGTGGGCCTGCATCGGATGCAATCGTTTGAGGTGGAAGGGATCCCCCATTACTTTGTGGTTTGGGGGGCGGGCACTCTGGATGTGGAGCGGGCTGTCGCTGATGCTAAGGCGATTGTCAAAACCACAGCCGCGTTTTTCGGTGGGCTACCCTACGACCGCTACTGGTTCATTGTGCATTTGTCGCCGGGAGGATTTGGTGGCCTTGAGCACAAGTACAGCACCACCCTTCTTTACTCTGGGCTAGAGCTGCATCAGCCGGAGTCCTATCGGCGCTTTTTGTCTTTGCTGGCCCACGAGTTGTTTCATGCCTGGAATGTCAAGCGTCTGCGTCCGCTGGCATTGGAAAAGATCGACTACAACCAGGAAAATTATCTGGAATGTCTGTGGTTTTGTGAGGGGGCGACCAGCTATTACGAAAACGTCATCTTATTGAGGGCAGGGATCCTCAGTGCCGGCGATTTCTTGAAGATTCTTTCCGAACAGATTGGCCGCTTGCAGCGTACTCCGGGCCGGGCCGTGCAATCGCTGCGGGAGTCCAGCTTCGATACCTGGATCAAACTCTACCGCCCCCACGAAAACACCCTCAACAGCCAGGTTTCTTATTACTTAAAAGGGGCTTTGGTCTGTTGGCTGCTGGATCTGCACATCCGTCACCTTTCCGGCGGTCAGGGATCCCTGGATACGGCTTTGCAGGATCTGTGGCAGCGCTTTGGTCGGTCAGAGAAGGGCTACAGCGACCAAGACTTGCGGGAGGCGTTTGAGCGGGCAGCCGGTGCCGATCTTGGCCGGTTTTTCGCAGCCTATGTGGAAGGTACGGAAGAGCTAGACTACAACACTTACCTACACCCCTTTGGCCTCACCCTTAAAGCCCACTTCAGCCGCCCCAACCCCATCCCATACCTGGGCCTCAATTTCAACGGCGAGGGCAATCGCATCAGCGCAGTAGAGATGGGATCCCCGGCGCAAAAAGCGGGCATCTGGGCCGGCGATGAGCTGGTGGCCCTGGATGGGTTCAGGGTGAGCGCCGCCAACCTGACAGAACGCTTGACAGCCTATCAGCCCCACCAGATCATTTGTTTGAGCGTTTTTCAAGCCGATCAGTTGAAACATTTCTGGATCCCGTTGGATCCCCCTCGGCCCGATGTCTACACGTTGGAGGCCTTGCCTGAGCTCACTCCCGCCCAGAAAGCGCTCCAACAAAGCTGGTTGGGATCCCTTGTCGGCGCCCAGCTTCGGTCAGAGGCAGGTCCCCATCTGCTTGAAAATTCACCTATCTCCTCCTAGCATGTTGAGGCAAGCAGGTAATCCAGTTAACTGGAAAGAAAAGTAACAGCAGCAGAGGACAGGAGTATCTCATGGACTTAGTTTTGGTTTTATTGATTGGGGCAGCTGTTGGTTTCTCGGTAGGCATTTACGTTGCTCGCCAGTATGGGGCCAGTCCTAAACTGGAAATCTGGAAACGAGAGATTATCAGAGATATATCTTCGCAGCTAAGCCAACGCAGCCAAGAACTCAACAACCCGGACAAAGCACTCATCAAGTTGAGCGAAGGATTGGTAGACAAGATTTCTCAAAAGTTACAGGAAAAGTTACAGGCCGTCCAAGCTACCCTTGAAGAGTTTAAATTTCGCCTTGCTGACAGCCAGCAAAGCTTGCTACAGGACTGGGGCAGAGACTTTCTACAAGCTATATCTGTAAAGTTGGCCGAACATGGCCAGCAACTGAACAATCAGCTAGCCATTCTGGAAAATCTAGTGGAAGAGGCCAAAGATATTTATCGGCAACTACGGGTTACTATTCAAAGTTCTCATGGATCCGAGATATGCCCAACTGCAAATCAGGACTCCCAGAATGAGCAGGTTACTCAGGTCATTGGTAAAGCACCAGATCCTGAGACACCAGACGAAGTACTAAGAGACAAGGATGGGACAGCTACTGTTGATATATCAAAGATAGAGTCGTTCTTAAACTCAAAAAACATAAAGATAAAAAGCATAGCTGCGGAAGAAAAAGAGGAAAAGCTAGATCAAATAGCCGCCTTTATGGGCAGCCGATACTCTTTTATCAAGAGATTTTATGGAATGGTTAAATCAAACATGAAGAGCGGCAGTTCTTTCTCCCTAAACCTTAGAGACGAACCTCCACAAGTAGTCAGTTCAACTTGCCAAGTTGCTAAGGAGTTACACGACATCGCATTTTTGGAAGAGTACAGATACTCTAAGGCGCCCAGATGCCTTTTGGTAGCGAGACCCAGTAGGTCGCCTCAGGCGCTGAATTTTCTGGCAGGGAACTGGCTGGAAAGATATGTTAGGGGCACGCTGATCCGCCTTGTTGCGGCTCACACCAAAAAGATCAGTTTCTCTTACGTCGCGAATGCCCAAGTTACTTTATCGAATAGAGCCGATTTTGAGATGGATCTTTTCTTCCATATCAATGATAAATTCTACTGGGTGGAATCGAGGACAGGTGGGTACCAAGATAAAATACAAAAATACTCCAGAATCGCTGATGAACTCGGTCTTCAGGAAAGCCAAGCTTTCATAGTTTTAACTGATGTTAGTCAAGATACAAAAAGTAGTCTATCTTCCCTCTATCACCTGTCAGTGATTGGCGTCGATGAGGTTGAGTCTACCTTTGATGGGATCCTGAAAAGCCATCTCTGAAAGTCTGAAAAAGTCCCCAAGAGCATCGGCTCAGGCCACAATCTTGACGGCTTGCTCCATACACCACCAGGGATCCTCGGCAAAAGCCGGCATGGGAGTGCTGCCTGCCTTGCCCAGAACGGCCAGCCTTACCTCTCGATCTAGACGGGATCCGGCCCCGTAGGGATCCTCGGAGGGGGGCTCCAGCCGTTGCCCCAGGGGAGGCATCACCATAATGCCTGGCTGCATGCTGGTGCCGCTGACCCAGATTTTGAAGCGATCCACCGCTACGTCTGTTCCTTCTGGCAGCTGCATCTGCAGCAGGTAGCGGGGGCCAGAGCCAATCAGCAGGCTCTCGTTGGGGCGTAAACGGGCAGGCAGATCTGGTTGATAGGGGTAAACCAAATCCACGCTGTACCGCCGCTCGTCAAAGACGGTGACATAAACATGCACTGGAGTGGGGGCTCTGTTTCTCAAGGCAATGGCCAGGTTGCGGCCTGCTTGGATTTGCACTTTCCCTTGGGGATCCCGCGGCAGGGGGCTCACTTCGGCAGGGGCAGAGCTGCTGGCCGGGGTTTCCAGTTGGAGAAATTCCACTTCCAAGATGCTGCTCAGCGCATCGCTGGCAGGTTGCAGGTTCAAAAGATTACCAAAAGCAGCCACGTGCTCCAACAGCCGCACCAGCTTGCGAGGCAGGGCCAGTAGCTTCTTCACCGGGATCCGGAAGGCCGCCAGAGCCACCTCTTCCCCCCGCCGGTAAAAGTGATAAGTGGCATCGGGCAACAGCTCTACCCGCAAGTCCGCTGCTTCCGGGTCTGTGTAGGTCAGAAGCGGTGAGGCCGGCAAGGCCGCCAGCAAATCGGCAACGGGCATTTGCACTTGACTGGGATCCGCACAGGTGAAAGCCACCCGCAACGGCTGGAATCGGATAGAGGACATGGGGAAAACCTGGAACGGAGTCTGCCGTATTCTCCTGCTCTGAGGTTGCCAGGCAAGCAAGCCAAGCTCTATATTACCTGCTCATTACCTGCTCAGTTCTCTCGACTGGGCTGTGGCCAAGTCAGCTCTCGGCCAACAGACTCCCAACAGGCCATAGCTCCGTAATCAAACTTAACACCAAAGGCAAATGGAACCATTGGGAAACTATCCCGGATCCCATCTGCAAATGATCTCTTAATGGTCTATTCTTGATCCTGTTGTCGGGTTTGTGGCTGGAGTGGAGCCCACCTCTCCTCTTTCTAGGCTGATCTACGGAGAACCATGTTTAGCAAAGCTTTTTCTTTTCAGAAGGTGTTTGCGCCAGCGCGTCGTCGGTTGCTTGTCCTGCTGTTGGCTGCGTTGATGGCTGGGTTTGGCTGGGGTCTGGCTCCAGTGTTTGCAGCTAGGGATATTCCTGCAGTGGCTCTGTCGCCAACTGAGTCTATTACCTTTACCGAAGCCCAGTTGGCCAAAGGGAAGAAGCTATTCAACACCGCATGCGCCCAGTGCCATGTGGGCGGCCAGACCTATCCCAACCCGGATGTGAGCTTGAAGCTTTCGGATCTGGAGGGGGCAACTCCCCCACGGGATAATGTGCTGGCGATTGTGGATTACATCAAGAATCCAGTCACCTATGACGGGGTGGAGTCTCTGTTGGAGTATCACCCCAACACCCAGCTCACCAGTGAGTATCCACGTCTGCGCAACCTCACCGACGAGGATCTGAAGCTGATTGCGGGCTACATTCTGGTGCAGGCCAAGACCGTTCCCGGCTGGGGTGGTACCAAGAACGAAAGCCACAGCGACCTATCAGCCTATCTCTAATGCCGCATCTGGATCAGAAGTTGCCTATGAGATGGCGGACCCCGTCTCGCCTCTGGGCCTGGGTCGGGATCCTGGCTTTGTTGTGGCTGGGGCTGGCCAGTCCGGTGGCTGCCCGCATTGATCCTTACGTGAACCAGTATTTGCGGGTGAGTGGCCCTGTGGAATTGCCTCTAGATGCCGCAGGGCATACCCTCACCTTTACCCCAGAGCAGCTCACGGACGGCAAAAATCGTTTTCAGTCCGCCTGTTTGAATTGTCATGTGGGCGGTGCCACTTTGCCGGCTCCCAACATTTCCCTCTCTTTGAAGGACTTGCGCGGTGCCACTCCACCCCGAGATACCCTTCAAGCCTTGATGGAGTACCAGCGGGATCCCCGCAGCTACGATGGCTCGGATTCCAGCTATGGATGCCGACCTGTACCCCCTTCCTGGATGGACGACGAAGCCCTGAGAAATCTGGCTGCCTTTATTCTCAGAGCGGCTCAGGTTGCCCCTGGCTGGGGATCCAACGATTTGATCGATGCCGGTTAGGGTGTAGCACAAAAGCCACCGTGCTAGGCCCGCCAAGGCGAGCTGCATAGCGGTACGGCAGGGCTTTAGACCCAATTCTTTGGTAAGGGCACCTTCTTTTCGCTTTTCAATGCGCTTCTGGCCGCGCGAACCCATCTTTGCCCAAGAGAAGCAGAGGAGAACTGAGCAGATCAGGGGTGAGCGAATAGCCAACCAATCCTCAAAAAGGAAGGCAATTGTATACTCGTTTCAGCTTGGGGTGAGATGCCTGGGCTACTGAGAAAAACCTTTTGGATCCCTTGCATTATTGCTCCGCAACGCTATTGCTCCGCAACGCTGACGCGAAGACGCGACCAAGGTTTTAGGTGTGGGTGCAGTGTCCTGGTTTGAATCAAGATGACCCTAAAAACTCTTCCCTGAACTCCCCTCTCCCTCTGGGAGAAGGGTTTAGGGGTGAGGGTTGACGGCTTTCAAGATTGAAAAAGGCGGGAATAGAGCTGTTGGTGGACTTGACAATCGCGTTCTTGTAGGAGGGTGAAGCTGCCCAAAGCCGGCCAGCTGGGGGAGAGGTTTGGCCTTTCGGCCCGCTTCACAACCGGCAGGATCTCTTGGTGTACCACTGCCTCGATGGGCTCGTACAACTGAGCCAATAGGCTTTGCCCCTCGGTATGCCCCAAAGGTACCAGACGCACCGCTGCCGAGACCAGCCCAGTGAGGGAGGAGAACAAGAAGGCACGCAGGGTATCTTCCAACCCAATGCCCGCCTGAGCGCAGATCCAGCCAAACACCACGGAATGATGCAGTGGATTCCCCTCTGCTTTGGGGACGGAGATTCCCCAGGTGCGTTCTGCCAGTTGAGCTAGGCGTTTGCCCAAATCCAAGCTGGCTTGGCGCGGCTCTGCCGCCCAACGGGTTGCTTGCAGCTGTTGCTGCAGCTTCTCCACTCCCGACTCGGATCCCAATCGGGATAGACGATGGGCCAAGGCACAGGCTCTGCCCTCGGTGGGGGCTAAGCCCATGTGCAAAACCCCCAACAGGTACTGCTGCACCCCAGCCCGATCGCGAAGTTGACCCGCTTGAACGGCAGCTTCCAAGCCCCAGGAGTGGGAATAAGCCCCAATCGGCAGGGCAGAATCGGTGAGCTGTAGCAACAGATAGAAAGTGCCGCTGGATCCTGGAGAAGTAAGTTGGGAGGAGAGCTCACCACGCATCTTCACCAAGCCTTAGCGGGGGCGGATCAGGCCATAGCCGCCATGGTTGCGGACGTAGATAACGTTGATCTCGCCATTTTCGATATTGCGGAAAACGTAGAAGTCGTGATCCACCAGCTCCAACTGGTGCAACGCTTCCTGAACCGTCATGGGTGGCATGGCGAAGTATTTGGTGCGCACCACCTCTGCGGGTAACTCCGCTTGCCGTTCCGTATTTAGCGGATCGGTGACGGGCTGCTGGGCCACTGCCACGGAGGTTTTGGGGGTGTGGCGGACGCGGTGAATGCCGTTCCGTTCTTTGTATTTGCGCAACTTGCGGGCCAGCTTGTCGGCCACACGGTCGATGCTGGCATAGAGGTTTTCGCTGCTTTCTTCCGCCCGGATCACGGTGCCATTGGCGTAGACGGTCACTTCGGCAGATTGGCTGGCACTGATACGGGGGTTGCGGGCTACCGATAGATTGACATCAACCTCACTGGTGATCTGGGCAAAATGACTGACAGCACGCTCAATTTTTTCTTGAACGTAGCTGCGGATGGCGTCGGTAATCTCGACGTTTTTCCCTTGGATCACAAGCTTAGTCATGAGGACTCTCCCAGTCATGTCGGTTTATACCTGAGATAGCGCCTCATCCCCACCCGGGATCCCTCTAACTCTGGAAAGCGATCCCAGCTCACAGGCGACGTCAGCCCTTTAATTGGCAAAAATGGAGCCCTGTCATCAAGGGTGAGCAGATCGGCTTTGGGAGTGGCACTAACCTCTTGGGTTAAGTCTAGGTTAACATCTCGCTCAAGGATCTCTGCCAGAGGTTAAGAATAAATTTAGGCTCTCTTAATGTTTCAGAGATGTTGAATTCCAGATTTTCCCGAATCGCAGGAGCTCTGTAGAGAAGCGGGATCCCCGCCCTGCAAGACATGCACTTCTATTGGCTGTGTTGAGTGTCTTTGGGAAAGGTTTTTTAGAGTTTAAGTTGCAAGTTCCTCAGTCAAAAGCCAAATCTATCATCAAACCCATAGACAGATCTAGCCTGCTAAAAATCTTCCTGAGCTGGATTTTGAGTTGGTTAAACAATGTCTCTAACTCTGACCTGTTTTTGAGAGACTAAACGTGGGCCGTATTGCCCATAAGCTCGGCAATCCAGATGCTTCAGCTTTCCTCCAGGGTATGTTGGTATTATCCTACAGCCTAGCAGCATCTTGATTGGATAGCCATTGACAGCAAAAATGAAGGGATATTGATATAAATTAAGCTTTTTATCGATTTTTTATCAATATGAGGCTTTCGACTTGAGAGATGGTGTTGTTGTCGGTATTAGCTTTGACAAGCCTGTTGTTCACTGTTCCATGCTGTAAGGTTTCTATCGGAGAGCTACATAAGTACATAAGAACTTGGAACTCGGTTCTGCCGCTGCAGTCACCTTGAGGAGCGGTGGGGAGAAGGCCAACTCTTTCCGGGGTGGCTGAAATGCTACCCTCGAAACCAGCTTGGTGTGCAAAAGGTGGGGCAGACTGGGTGGGCGGAGGGATCCCGTTGAAGGCGGCAGAGCTTTTAGACAGAGCAGAAGAGGCTCTACAGGAGCAGTTTCAGGCGGTGGAGAAGACCCTCAGAGAGAACCTGGCGCGGGTGCTGCGGGCCTTTCGCGACCAGCGGGTGGGATCCCATCACTTTGCCGGGGTGTCGGGGTATGGCCACGACGACCAGGGGCGGCAGGTTTTGGATCGGGTGTTTGCCCAGATTATGGGCTGTGAGGCAGCAGTGGTGCGGCTGCAGATGGTGTCTGGTACCCATGCCATTGCCTGTGCTTTGTTTGGGGTGCTGCGTCCGGGGGATGAGCTGCTGGCGATTACCGGCCCCCCTTACGACACCCTTGAAGAGGTCATCGGTCTGCGGGGTTCCGGGCGGGGATCCCTACGGGAGTTTGGCATCGGTTACCGCCAGTTGGATTTGCGGGAGGGAACTGTCGATTGGCAGGCCCTGAAAACCGCCCTCAGACCGCAAACCCGCTTGGTTCACATTCAGCGGTCCTGTGGCTACGATTGGCGGCCCAGCTTTTCCATTGCCCAGATTGCCGAGATGATCCAAATGGTCAAAGCACAAAACCCCGAAGTTGTGGTTTTTGTGGACAATTGCTACGGCGAATTTGTGGAAACCCAGGAGCCAACCCATGTGGGCGCAGATCTGATTGCCGGATCCCTGATCAAAAATCCGGGGGGCACCCTCGTTCCCGCAGGGGGCTATGTGGCCGGGCGGGCAGAGCTGGTGGAGCAAGCCGCTTGTCGGTTAACGGCTCCGGGCATTGGTTCGGAGGGGGGGGCAACTCTAGATCTCAACCGCCTTCTGTTTCAAGGCTTGTTCTTGGCCCCGCAGATGGTGGCCGAAGCGGTGAAGATCGCCCATCTGGCGGCGCAGGTGTTTTCTGATTTGGGCTACCCGGTCTCGCCTCTGCCTCAAACTCCCCGCACCGATATCATCCAGGCCATTCAATTGGGATCCCCGCAAAAGCTGCAGGCTTTCTGCCAAGCGATTCAAAACAGTTCTCCTGTGGATTCCTACCTCACCCCAGTTCCGGAGGTGATGCCCGGTTATGCAGACCCGGTGGTGATGGCAGCAGGCACCTTTATTGCCGGGAGCAGCGCCGAGCTGTCTGCCGATGGGCCGATGCGGGATCCCTACACCGTCTACTTGCAGGGGGGAACCCATCTCTACCATGGGCGGCTGGCCCTAGAAGCCGTCTTGCAAGCTTGGGAAACCCTGTAGGCCAACAGTTTGCTCTCGGCTGAAACAGCAAGGAAGGGGCAAGCCAACAACCTCAAAACTCAGCACGAAGTTGGCAGAAGTTGTCGTCTCTGACCAACTTTTCGCTCAATCAATCAGGGGGTAGGATCAGTCTACAGTTGCCATTCTTTAGAAAGGGATCCCTTCCGATGTTGAGCTGGTATCGTTCTTGCGCATCTCCTCGCCGTTGGGGATCCCGTTTGACTCTGGCTCTGGTGGCATTGGGGTTGGCCGGCGGCTGTCGGCTGCTGGATCGGGTGGGAGAGAGAGGCTTGCCGGTGGGATCTGCGCTGACCCGTTCTGCTCTGTGGAGAGGCAGCCAAACCGTGACGGGAGCGCTGGAGGTGGGAGATCAAGTCAGCCGCCAGTACGGCAGCTTTTGGGATGGGATCCCCGTCACCGCTGAGCCGGGACAGATTTTGATTGCGGCCCTAGAGAGCGAAGATTTTGATGCTTATCTGGAGCTGGTGGACGGTCAAGGGCGGGTGATCGGCTTTGACGATGACTCTGGCCTGGATGTGAATGCCCTGTTGGCAGTGCGTCTGCCGGAGGGAGGCACCTATACCCTGCGGGCCACCAGCTTTGAGCCGGAATCCACCGGCAACTACCGGCTCACCTATATCCTCACCCAGGTAGATTGGCAGGAAAGCCTATCGGGCCGTCTGCAGGAGGGATCCCTTCAGCATCCCGAGGATGGCAGTTGGATGGACGAATATCCCATTGCCGCCCGCGCCGGCCAGATCCTGATCGCTTCCATGACCAGCTCCGATTTCGATGCCTTTTTGCAGCTGCTGGATCCCAGTGGAGAAGTCAGGGCTTGGGATGATGACCAAGGGGGTGGAACCGATGCTCTGATGATTGCCTTTCTGCCCCGCACCGGCACTTATACCCTGCGGGCCAACACCCATAAGCCACGAGAAGAAGGAGCCTATAGGTTACAGTACGCCTTGCGCTAGCCCCTGCTCGCCCAGATTCCCTGTCTTACAGCTTGGATAAGGGGGCTTGTGAACCTTCTGGTGCTGATGTCGAGATTTTGACAGGAATCATCGTTTTTTAACGCCTAATGTTGATATATGTCAGGAGTTGCCAGTTTACCTTCCTAAGATTCTCACAAAGCCAGAAGGGGCACTGCTTGCTGAGCTTTGTGGGAAAGCATAACATCTTATCCTAAGTTGTGACGGAGCTGAAATATTGTCCTCGGGGATGAGGTCTTTTTTCTAGAATCGAATCGATGGCCTAGACCATTCTTTTGCAGTTCAGCCCCTATCTCCACAAAATGGATGCCATGACTCCTGAAATGGTACGCCAGTTTTGGTCTTTGGTCAGCGAGATTGGCAGGCCAGATTGGCTCACAAAGCGTGACGATGACTTGGTGAACCTGCTTCTGAGCGCCTGTCAGAAAAAACACGCCCTCAGCAGTGTCGATGCCTCAATTCTCAATCGCTACATCAGCATTCGCTTGCCCTTGATTCGCGATATCCTCGTGGATTAAACCTAGAGAGGACAAGGTTTTCCCATCATGCTGGCCGCACAAATCACCTTGCTGGTCTACGGGGCACTGCTTTTGGTGGGCGGAGCAATCGGCTATAGCAAAGGCAAAAGCTCCAAGTCTCTCATCGGGGGGCTGGTTGGGGCCGCCCTCAGCGGAGTCAGCTATGGGCTGCTGGGGGTGGATCCCCGCTGGGGGCTGGGCTTGGGCCTGGGGACGACAGTGCTGGGATCTATCGTATTCGCCCTGCGCTACCGCAAAACCCGAACGTTAATGCCTGCCGGCTTGATGTTCATCCTCAGCTTGGGAGCAGCTGTCCTTCTGGGACTTAGCTTTGGAGCGGCCTAGGCGACTTCTGGTTGCGCCGGTGGGGTGAAGTTTGTTGAACATTCGATGTAGTCAATTTCGATGTAGTCAATTTTCAGCTCTCGGCCCGAGCGAATCTCTTCCATCGGGGATCCACAGTTGGGGCAAGCATAGCGCCGGCCTATCTCTGGCTTGTACTCTTGGCCGCAGGGATGGCAATAGGCAATGAGCGGCGTTTCCCGGATGACCAACTGGGATCCCTGTAGGAAAGTACCCTGGGTTTGTGCGGCATAGGCAAAGGTTAGGCTGGCCGGCTCTACACAGGTGAACTGTCCTACCACCAGGTGCACCCGAGCGATCTGAGGCTGTCCCGGCTGACTTTGCCACCAGTCGCGTAGTGTTTGGATCAAGGCGCGGGTCATGTCGGTCTCGTGCATCTCTCACCTCCAGTCGCCGACCATTTCTGGCGTCGCCTCCGGGTGGATGTAGGCGGGCTTTTCTCGGCGCGGCAGTTGCCCAGATACCACCAAATGGGCCAGCGTATCGCAAATAACTCGGGTGGCCATTAGAGCTGTGATATCGCTAATGTCGTAGGGGGGAGAGACTTCCACCACCTCCAGGCCACAGATCGGTGCTTCCCGCACAATGCGCTTGAGCAAGTAGAGCGCTTCCCGCGGCAGCAGCCCACCCGGCTCTGGCCAGCCTGTACCGGGTACAAAGCCGGCATCGATGCAGTCGATATCGAAGCTGATGTACACACAATCGGTGCCGTCTAGGGCTTTTTCGAGGGCGAAATCGGCGGCTGCATCCAAGCCCATTTCGGTGATGTCGGTAACGGTGAGGATGTGGGTGGCCCGCTCCCGGCACACCTTCACCCCTTGCCGTGGCACTTGCCAGCCACCAATGCCCAGTTGCACCAGGTTGTGGGCCGGTGCGTTGCGGATGTTGGTGGCATGAAACCAAGGCTAAGCCTCGACTCATTGTTGCCAGCCGGATAGGGAAAGCCTCGCTTCTTTGGCCAAAGCCGCTTGGGCTTCGGTGGAAAAGCCGTTATTTGCGTTCGATTCGGTGGTCATGGCTGGGATCCCCCATTAGGTGGTGTATTCGGCGTTGATGCGCACGTAATCGTAGCTGAGATCGCAGCCCCAGGCCACGCCCTGGCCGGATCCCTGATGGAGATCCACGGTAAAGGTCACCGGATCCCCTTTCAAGTACTCAGAGGCTGCCTTGCGATCGAAAGCCAGGGGCATTCCCGCCTGCATGAGCAGAAAATCCCCCAGACGGATATCCAACCGGCGGCTGTCAAAAGGGATCCCGGCCCGTCCAGCGGCGGCTGCCACCCGTCCCCAGTTGGGATCGTTGCCAAAAGCTGCCGCCTTCACCAAGGGAGAGCTGGCGATCACACGGGCCATATGCCGGGCTGCCCCATCATCCACAGCCCCACACACCCGAATTTCCAGCAGCTTGGTAGCTCCTTCCCCATCGCGGGCAATGGCCTTAGCCAGATGAATGCAAACTTGGTTGACCATCTCCGCCAAAGTCTGGGCAGCTTCTGTGCCGGCTTGCAGGGGTGGGATCCCACTTTGGCCGTTGGCCAGGGCCAAGAGCATGTCGTTGGTGCTGGTATCCCCATCCACCGTGATTTGGTTAAAGCTGAGGTCGGCAGCTTGCTTGAGGATCTGCTGCCACAGGCGGGGATCCACAGCCGCGTCACAGGTTAAAAAAGCCAGCATCGTGGCCAAGTTGGGGTGGATCATGCCGGATCCCTTGGCAATGCCCCCGACCCTGACGGTGTACCCGTCGATCTCAGCTTGCAGGGCAACGCTTTTGGTCACCAAGTCGGTGGTGATGATGGCGCGGGCGGCGCTCTCCCCCCCCTCTGGAGAGAGGCTGTCGATAAGGCCAGGCAGGGCTGCTTGGATTTTCGGCATTTCCAGTTGTCGCCCGATGACCCCTGTGGAGGCCGTGAGCACCTGATGGGCCGGGATCCCCAACCGTTCTCCCACCCAGAGGGCCAGTTGGGCGTTGTTGCGCTCCCCTTCTTCGCCGGTACAGGCGTTGGCTTGCCCAGCATTGCAGAGGATGGCCCGCACCGGCTGCTGTTGGGCGAGGATCCCTTGGTTGTAGGTAACACAGGCTGCTTTGACCTGATTGGTGGTAAAAACGCCTGCCCCAACCGCATCGCACTCGGAAACGATCAAAGCCAGATCCGCAGCTCCTGAGGGCTTGAGGCCAGCGGCCACTCCAGCAGCTCGAAACCCTTGCGGGGCTGTAACAGCACCTGCAACCGGTTTAAATGGGGATCCCATGTGTTCCTTGGCCAGAGGGTGGTCGGCAACATCATACCGACTTGCTGCTCCGATTTGGGTCATCGCAAGCTTTCCGTGAGAAACTCTCTGGAAACCGGTTCTGAGGGAAAGAGTTGTAGTTACGCCTACCAAGCAGAGGCGGCAGAGAGGGTTATTTTGAAAGTGTGTGCTTCCTCCGCTCCGGGAATTGCCAGCCATGCCCACCCCTGTCATTACCCTCAACCATGTCAGCAAGGTCTATTCCAATGGCACGGTGGCTTTGCAGGACATGAATATGACCATCCAAGAAGGGCAGTTCGTTAGCTTGGTGGGGCCATCCGGCTGTGGGAAAAGCACAGTGCTACGGTTGGTGGCAGGTCTGGGGCATCTGACCACAGGCTCTATCGAATGGGGGCAAAATCTTGAGAAGGATGCTCCCCAAGGGGAACCCAAGTTGGCCTTTGTGTTTCAGGAACCGGCCCTTATGCCTTGGGCGACGGTGATGGACAATGTGGGGCTACCCTTAAAGTTGGCAGGTGAGCCCAAGCCAAAAGCCAATCGAGATGTCTTGGAAGCTCTGCAACTGGTGGGCCTGCGGGGGTTTGAGCGCAGTTTTCCCCGCGAGCTATCGGGCGGCATGCGCATGCGGGTTTCCATTGCTCGCGCCCTGGTAACCAAGCCGCAGGTGTTGCTGATGGATGAACCCTTCGGAGCTCTGGATGAAATCACCCGCAGCAAGTTGAACAGCGACCTGTTGGAGCTGTGGCAAGAAAAGCGCTGGACGGTGATCTTTGTTACCCACAACATTTACGAGGCCGTCTACCTGTCCAACCGCGTGGTGGTGATGGCGGCTCGCCCAGGGCGGGTGATAGCCGATATTCCCATCGATGCGCCCTATCCCCGCTCGGAAGACTTTCGCACCTCTTCCCTTTACAACAACTACTGCCGTGAAGTGTCGGCCCGTCTGCACGAGGCCATGCACGGCTCAGCTCAGGATCCCCCCTATTTGCGCCCCCTCTCTGCTGGACGTTTGCGCTGATGGGATCCCTGGCTTAGCGGTGTTCTCTCTGTTGCGTAAGTCCCTTGATGCCCCAACCTCACGATATGTTCGACCTGTTTGTCCAGCTTCTCGAGCCATGGCGCCGTTGGCTGGGATCCCTTGTTGGCTTGGGGGAGGGCTGGCCTCTGCATTGGCCGGATTGGACTCTGCCCAGGCTGACCGGCGCAGTTGGAGAAAAACTCGGATCCCAACCCACGGATGAGGCAGACATACCGAGTGCCGGCTCAGGGGTGCCCGCGAAGGGGTTGAATCTGAGCCGCTGGCTCAATCTGGAAGTGATTGCCCCCGTCCTCGTCGGGATCCTCTTCTTGGTGGGCTGGGAAGTGGCGGTGCGGGTAACAGGAGTGCCCCACTACCTCTTGCCGGGGCCGATTTTGGTGGTGCAAACCCTCATCCGCGACTGGGGAACGCTTTTTCCTTCCCTGTTGATCACTGTGCAAATTACGGTGGTGGCCTTTTTGGCTGCCACAGTGTCGGGGCTTTTGGTCGCGATTGTGTTCACCCAGAGCAAGTGGATTGAGCGCAGCTTTTTCCCCTATGCGGTGATTTTACAGACGATGCCCATTGTCTCCATCGCCCCGCTGATCATCATTTGGCTGCGCAACAACACCTTTGCCGCGATGGTGGTGTGCGCCTGGATTGTGGCTTTTTTCCCGATTCTTTCCAACACCACTCTGGGGCTGAACAGCGTCGATCACAACCTGCTCAACCTGTTCCAACTGTACAAGGCCAACCGCTGGCAAACGTTGATCTACTTGCGGCTACCCAGTGCCATGCCCTATTTCATGGGGGGCCTGCGCATCAGCGGTGGCCTCTCTTTGATTGGGGCGGTGGTGGCGGAGTTTGTCGCTGGTACTGGCGGGCAGCGGGCCGGGATCGCCTACCAGATCTTGATCTCCAGCTTCAACCTGCAGGTGCCCCGCATGTTTGCGGCCTTGATTTTGGTCACCGGCTTGGGGATCCTGATCTTCATTTCCTTGAGTGCTCTATCCGACCGGGTGTTGGGCAAGTGGCATGAGAGTGCTGTGCGCCGAGAGAACTGAAAAATTGAACTTTGGTGAAAATTAGGGCCCCCTCTCTAACATCTAGGGTCATTTGGATTCAAACTAGGACGCTGCACCCACCCCTAAAACGTTGAACGCACGCGGCCAAAGGCTTTTCTCAATAGCTCAGGCGCCTCACTCTAACCTGAAACGACTAAGTGCCTTGAATAGGAGCAGGTGGAAGGCGTCTTCTGGAAAAGCCCAGAGATATCGCTGCGCTTGCTGTCGGCGGCTATCTCAGATGCTATTTTTGGGTTGCTATCGGAGGGGGATGAACTCAGTGCGGCCAATGATTTGCTGGCCTTGATCCGAGAGCGCGTAGTTGATGAAATCGGCCACCACAGGGCTAGTCCTCTGAGGTGCCACCAAAAACACATTCCGCGCCAAGGGGTAGCTGCCCCTCTGGATGGCCTCACGGGTGGGCATCTGGCCGTCGATGGGCACAATCCGCACCGTTTGCTGGTTTTGCACCTGATCGACAGTGCTGTAGGTGATGCCATCTTCTCCCAAAGCCCGCAGCAGCGGGGTGGTGACATCTTCTGTGGCGGTGGTGAAGTAGGGAGGGTTATCGGGAGCGAAGGGCAGCCCCAACAACACGAGTTCTTGGAAAACGCTGTAGGTGCCGCTCTGGGGGGCGCGATTGAGGACCCGAATCCGCCGATCCGGGCCGCCCACCTGGCTCCAATTGGTGATCCGACCCTGGAAGATATCGGCCAATTGCTGCAGCGTCAGTCCTCCTTTGTAGGGGTTGTTCACCCCCACCGCCACCGCCAGGGCATCTTTGGCCACCGGGATCGCCTGTAGACCCGCCTGCACTTCGCTGGCATTGAGGGGGCGGGAGCTAGCGGCCATCTGGATGCGACCTTCCATCAGGGCCTTCAGGCCGGCATTGGATCCATTGGGCTTGCCATCCGGGATCCCATAGGCGAGGGGAATGCCGGGGTTGCGCTGGGTGTAGCCTCCCTTCAGGGCCAAGACGATCCGGATCATCGTGACGCTGCCATCCATCTGGAGCACTGCTGGGTTGGGCAGAGAAGTATCCAGATTAACGGCGTTGGCAGGCGGGTTGGGTACCTGGGCCTGAGGGGGGTTGGGCGCTGTTGGGGCTTGGGGCCGGGCAGCTGGAATCTGGCTGGGGATAGGAGGCGTGTTCCCTCTATTCAGGAATGAGTCCAACAGGCCGGAACGATAGGCATACCAGCCGCCGCCTCCCAGTATCGCGAACAAAAGAATGTAAACGATTGGAGGTGGGCCGGAAGGTCGTGCAGTCATGGGATCCCCCCTAAAGAAAATTCACGATCCAGACTTTTGAGACTTCCCCCTCTGTTGTATCAGCTATCCGCGCAGATTGGGTGAGCAGCAGGTTAAGGTGCATCTATCCGCACATGGCCGCCTCTCGTCCCACCTCGCGCAGCTCGATCACATCCGCACGGGGATCCGCCTGCACAACTTCCAACTCGATCCAAGCCCCCAGAGGAATCTGGCGTTCTAGGCGCACCGGCACCCGAAAGGCAATCTCATCCAGCATGGCCAACACCAAGTTTTCCTGCTCGCGCAGGTAGCCCAAGACCAGAGCCCGCCAAATTTGCCCCGGTCGCAGGCGCAGGTATTCGATGCTCCAATAGCGCTTGGATTTCCGCTCCACCTGGTTGGCCTCAGCGGTGCCCGGCTCAATCCCCAGCAGCAGCTGCTGCACATCCGCCTCCGTCAACGGCAAGGGATCCCCGCGCAAAAAGGCCTTGATCTGGTAGTGGGCCACCAAGTCCAGGTAGCGCCGAATCGGGGAGGTAACCTGACAGTAGGCCTCAAGCCCCAGCCCCGTATGTCGCCCCGGCTGGGTGGCTACTTCCGCCCGCGATAGACAGCGCATGATGGCAAAAGACCGAACTGGCCCCTGGGGATACCTATCCAGCACTTCGGGAGGAGGTAAGTCGGGAGCCGGCTGCAGACGATAGGGCACCGGGATCCCATTTTGGCTGGCGAAGCGAGCCGCCACCTCGCCGGTGAGCACCATCATTTCCGCCACCATCTGCCGCGCAGGAGTATCCTCGATTACCCGGAGGTGGGGGATCTCGTCGATGACCTTGATATCTTGCTCGGGCAAGCCAATTTGGATTGCCCCTTGAGCCATCCGCCAGGCATAACGCCACTGGGCTGCCCGGGCAATGGCTGTCAGTTGAGCCTCTGCCCCCAACTCCAACATTTCATCGGCATCTTCGTAGGTGAGGCGGTAGGTCACTTTGATCTGGCTGAGGCAAATTTCGGAATCCCGGATCTGGCCGTCGGATCCCAGTAGAATGCCAAAGCTAAGGGCAGGCCGCACCTCTCCCTGCACCAAGCTCATCGGGCCAGTGGACAACTCCGGCGGGAACATCGGGATCACCCGCTCCGGCAAATAGACACTGGTGCCACGCTTGCGGGCTTCTAAATCAAGGGGATCCCCCCACTGCACCCAACAACTGGGATCGGCAATGTGGATCCAGAGCTTCACCGCGTCATCCGACCAGAACTCGACGCTGAGGGCATCGTCAATGTCGCGGGTGCTGGCATCATCGATGGTGTAGGTGTGGAGGTGAGTGAGATCCTGCCGCAGGTGGGGATCCCAGAAAGAGGGAGGCTGGCTGAGCAGGGCTTGGGTGTATCGCTCCACCGCCTTCGGGAACTGGGTTGGGATCCCGGTGAGGCGCAGGGCCAGGTTCTCGTGGCGGCTCCACAGCCCCAGAGCCACCAAAGCTTCAAAAGCCCCCTGCGGAGTGTCAGGAAACCCCATCAGCTCCAGCAGTTGCGAGGCCCGTTCCCGATCCGACGGGTTGAGATTGGAAGAGAGATCCTCGTGGCTGCGAATGGCTGCTGCTGCTCCCTGCAGGGCCAGGCGTTCCAGCACCTCCAGGCGGGCCCGCTCGGCAGGAGTCCAGGGATACCCTTGGCCGGGATGAGCCAGAGCCTCCCGCAGGTGGGCCTCAAACTCTGCTTGTTCCTGCTGCCGTTGTTGGGCGACGGCCATTTGATGGAGGATCTCCTTCACCTGAGCCGGAGTGCGGGGTTCGTAGCTCTCCCCCTTTTGCTTGAAGTAGGTGCGATCCTCGCTCAAGAGGCGGTAGGCGGCATAGGTAGAGACCGGAGAATCATCAGAAAACAACAGCCGAGCCATCTCCGCCAAGCTCAGGGGCTGACGCTCCTCCTGCACCAGTTCCCAGGCCAACGCCAAACTTTCGGGATCCAACTTTGCCTGCACCGCCTGCCAAAAGCCGGGAATGTCGGAAGCCGTGAAGCTGGATCCCCCGTTCAAAGCAAAGGTAATCTGGCGAGGGTGAACACTATGAACCTGCCCGGAAGGCACCCCCAGCAGTAGGTTCTTCTTACCCTCAGTGCCCTGAACCACTGCCAACACACGGTCGTTATTGTAACGAAACTCCACCAGTGTGCCCTTTTCCACCCGTTCTCCCCATGTCGGCTGTCGTTAAAGCGCAGGCTTTCTTCCATTCTCCATCAGCTCTGCCCGCCTGCCTACGTGGAAACCCCGGCCAGAAGACATACGGACACTATGAACAGGTAGCAGATGTTAGATATATCGGTACTTAAGCATATAGGTATGTGATATATAGACACACGAGATACAAATTTTTGGGTAGATTGCGGTTATGTGTTGGGCACTGCGATTTCAGAGCAGAGGCCAGCTCTGCCAGGTTTGTGGGATAAGGTTACCAACTAGGGCTCCTAAATTCCGTAGAGATACTGTTGCCAGCCAGGGCTCCTAAATTCCGTAGAGATACTGTTGCCAGCATTTCGCAAGTGGATACTTCCACTTCTTCCATGTGTGATATCCTAGGGGTAGGGCACAGTTACCATAGGCTGCTCCCCAATTGAGCAAGCAAAAGGGTGGTACTCAAGAGTCGTTTCCCTACAGTGAAAGTCACGGAAACAGGAGATTCCGTATTTCTTCACCTAAAACTTTTTAGCTTAGCGCTCAAAAGGTAAACCGTGGACAACCCAAAGCGACTGTTGCTCATCGATGACGATCCGAACTTAATCCTGCTGGCCAAGGACTACCTAGAGTTTCGCGGCTACGAAGTGGTGGCGGCGAGCAACGGTCTGGAGGGGTTGGAAGCGATGCGCCATTTCACTCCAGACCTGATCATCTGCGATGTGATGATGCCGGAGATGGATGGCTATACCTTTGTGGAAACCATTCGCTCCAACAGTGCTACGGACTGGATACCTGTGATTTTTCTGTCGGCGCGTGGGCAGACGGCGGATCGGGTGCGCGGCCTGACCACAGGGGCAGATGTTTACATGGTCAAGCCCTTTGAGCCGGAAGAATTGGTGGCGCAGGTGGAGTCTTCTCTCAAACATACCGAGCGCCTGTTACAAGTGCAGAATGTGGGCATTCAGCCGGTCATAAAACTGGATCGGGAAATTGAGCTGACGCCAACAGAAACTAAGGTGATCCAGTACGTGGCCAGGGGCCTGTCCAACCGCGAGATTGCCGAAACTCTTGGGGTGAGCCAGCGCACCGTTGAAAGCCACGTCAGCAACATGCTGGGCAAAACCGGCCTGCACAACCGCACAGAACTGGCCCGCTGGGCAATAGAAAGTGGTTTGGGCAAAAAACCGTTGTAATTCCCGCCACCCCTTTCAACGGCTGGAGAACTCTATCTCCTCGGCGCGATTGGAGATAGGGTAGTGATCGCACTTGAAGGGCAAGGTAACTGGGGTGGGCAAGTCTTTTCAATGGCGGGGGAGGATCTGCTGGCCTTGCCCCAACGTACATTGGCCGCCGATTTTCACTGCGTTACCCAAAAACTGGGTCTAAAGCCCCGTCCTTCCAGGACAGTTTTTGCCCTAATGATATAGACCTGCAATGAAATAAACCCATGCTGGTCAGGGAAGCCAAACTCCTCAACGCCGCTCCAGCGCCATACCAAGCCTTGGATGAGGCCCTGCCCAGTTTGTCCGCAACCAATGCTTGCGTCACTGGATGGATGAGCGTGGTGTCAACAAAGCTGCCTTGTACTCCCGATGCAATGTTAACTTGGCAACTGGGATGGGTTTCCCCGCAAGGCTTCCAGGAAGGCAAATACTGCAGGCGGATGCAGCGCAGAGGCCAGAACGGCAGCCCCGATCACCCGCTCCAGTGGGATCGGCAGCCGGCGGATCTGGATCCCTTCGGGAATGGGAATGGCGGCCAAGCGGGGCAAGATGGCAGCCCCCAGACCCTGTGCCACCATGTTCACAATGGTGGAGTCTTCCTTCACCAAGTAGGCCACCTTGAGGGTTTGGTGAGCAGCTTCCCAGTGGTTCCGCACCGCGGTGGTGCATTCGGCGTAGTTGTAGAGAATGTAGGAAAAACGGGAAAGATCCTCCCAGGTCAGGGTTTCCGGCAGGGGCCCAAAACTCAGCGGAACCAACACAATGAACTCATCGCGGGCAATCTCCCACGTCTGTAGATCCTCACCAGCCCGCGGCAGGGGCAACAGGCCAATATCCACCTGGCCCGATCGCAACAGATGTTCGACAGTGGCCGGATCTTCTTCTGTGAGGGTGAGGGTAATCTGGGGAAATTGTTGGCGGAAGCGGGCGATCACCGGCGGCAGCAAATGGGTTGCAGCACTGCGAAAAGCGGCAACTCGCACATTTCCCCCCCGCAACCCTTTTTCCAGGTTGGCCTCATAATCCATTTGTTCCCGCAGTTGCAGCATTTTGCGAACATGGCGCAGCAGTCGCTCCCCCACCGGCGTCAGGCGTGCCCCAAAGCGACCACGCACCAACAGGGTCACCCCCAATTCTTCCTCTAGGCTGGCAATGGCCCGGCTCACCGCCGACTGGGAAATGTGCAATTGCAGAGCGGCATCGCTGAAATTCCCCCGCTCCACCACAGCCACCAGGGTTTGCAGTTGTGAGATGTTCATGGATCCCATCTATTCGATCTGCGCATAGATGTGATGCTATCTCAGGTTTGAACCCTCCGCCGCACCTGACTAAACTACGACATAGCTTCCCCTTCACACTGCGAAATAACGCGAAACAGTGTGAAATCATCTTTATCTTCCTGTCGTTGGTCAAGTGTCCCTATGTCGAGATCCATGTTTGCCCTGCTGCCATTCCATCAATTTCGAGATACTCCCGGCGTGCGCTTTTTCGACATCACGGTTGCGCGATCCAACGCCCGCGATTTGGTTTACCACGATGGGCCGGCCATCAGTCCCCCCAATAATCCTCAGGGCTATTGGCAGTTTTATATGCATCCACACCAAGAGGACAACCTACTGGCTCTATGGGGCGGACGGACGTTTTACCTGGTGAATTTTAGCTGGAGGGATCCCTTCCATATTGTGCGCCTGGAAGCGAACCGAGGCATTTTGCGCATTCCTCCCGGCACTTTTCACCGTTCCGTCTCCGATCCAGAGGGATCCATTGTGTTGAACCAGGCGGTGCGCGACGAAAAAGCCATCTTGGAAAAGGAATTTCGCATCTACGACAGCAGCCGTATTCCCCGATTGCTGCAGGTGACCTCGGCGCCCGCCCCTTTGCCCCGCATTTGTGCCTGAGTACAGTTAACCCATGCCCCCCCGCGAGTCAATCAGGGCTCGCAATCGGGCAGCAGCCTGTGTGAGCTGTGCCGAGGGAATGGACACTGTGGGGTCGAAGGGATGCCCTGGTGGGTTGGCTGTGGCCAGAGGCTCAGCCCTCTTTGGGGATCCCTGCAGGTGAAAACTGAAGCTAGAGTAAAGATGGGTGCTGGGGGATCGACCAATGCTCTCTCTGGAGCGCAAGGGCATAGCGGATAGCTCGCTCAATTTGGCGGAGTACATCGACCATACTCTGCTGTTGCCGATGGTTACTCCAGAACAGATTGACCAGGGGTGTGAGATTGCCTTGCGCTATGGCTTCCCCACTTTTTGTGTTCCTCCTTGCTACGTGCCGCGGGTGGTGGAGCGGCTGCATGGATCCCCGGTCAAGGTGAGCACGGTGGTGGGGTTTCCCCTGGGCACAACCACTGCAGAGGCCAAGCTTTACGAGGCCCAACTGGCGGTGGAGCAGGGGTGCCGGGAGCTGGATGTCCGCATCAACTTGGCTTGGCTCAAGGCGGGAGAGCTGGATCGCCTCCATGCCGAGATTGCCCAACTGGTGGAAGAAACGGGGGTTTGCGTCAAGGCCATTTTGGAAACGGCTCTGCTGACCGAGGAGGAGAAAAAGCTGGCCGGGGAGATTTGTATCGATGCGGGGGCGGCTTTTCTGATGACTTCCACTGGCTGGATGGGGGGGGCGACGCTGGCAGATGTGCAACTGTTGTGGCAACTCAGCCGCGGTAAAGTGGGGGTGAAAGCGTCGGGCGGCATTCGCACAGTGGCTCAAGCAGAGGCCATGATCCAGGCGGGGGCCAGCCGTATCGGCACCTCTTGGGGGCTGGAGCTGATGCAAGAGCTGAAAGCCAGAGGAACCCCATGAGTGGCCGCACTTACCGGGTTACGGGCATCAACCTGAAAGGGATCCCCCTGGGAGAGTCGGATCGGATTGTAACCATCTTGACTCGCGAGCAAGGGTTGATCCGGGCGGTGGCCAAGGGATCCCGTAAGCAGCCTTCCAAGCTGGGCGGGCGGATGGAGCCTTTTGTCATCAACGACTTGCTGATTGTGCGGGGGCGTTGGTCTGCCCAAACAGAGACTTCCCAGCGTCTACAGCGCATCGTCCAAGCGGAAACCCTGCAGACTTTTCCCCGCCTCAGCCTCAGCTTAGCCCATCTCACGGCAGCGCAGTATTTGGCGGAGGTGGCTCTGCAGTTGGCCTTGCCCGATCAAGCTCAGGAAGAGCTGTTTGTGGTGTTGGTCGAACACTTGGAACGCATCGAGCGGGCTGCTTCGGAACAGGCCGTTCTGCCCTTGCTCACCCATGGGTTGTATCACCTCCTGGCGTTGGCAGGGTTTGCCCCTCAGGTGCAGGCTTGTTACTTCTGTCAAGGGGAGTTGGTCGACGGCGTTTTTTTCAGCCCCCAATGGGGTGGCTTGATCTGTGATCCCTGCCGGGTGGCCCAGCGGCCCAGCCCGATTGCCTGGGTCTCAGCCTCTGCCTTGCGTGCCTTGGGATCCCTGCCCAACTCGACACTGCCTCTGCCGGAGGATTCCCTGCCTTTGGCTGCTTGGCTGGAAGCAGAACGTCTGTTACGGCGCGTTTTGGAGCATCATACGGATCGAGAGATCCGTTCCGCCGAGCTATTGGCCAGTTGCTATGCTGTTTCCACTGCAAACGGTCAAGGATCCCCGGCTTTTCCTGAGGGACATCCCAAAACATGGGCATCGGCCTGAAAAAGTTGTGAAGGTATGTATCAAGTCCGGCCCAATAGCCGCAAAATAGAGCATCGAGGCGGGTTGGCAGCCGATTTTGGATGATAAATTAGGTTATGGAAAGTAACTTCTTACGAAGGCCTCTCAGGTTTGAGCAATGGTTTGGGGGGAGGAGTGCCTTGCACCAGGTACTGGACAGCATCATCAGGTGGGATTGAAGTTGGAGCTTTTAACAAGATTGAATCGACTGCTGAGAGGGCCTTCTGCTTGGTGCTTGTTTCCCGGAGCTGCATCCCTGGGGTGCGGCTTTGGTTAATTGCAGATGATTGCTTGTGAGTGTTCAATTTCACTCGGTGAGTCTGCCCAACTGTGGAGCAGCCCCTGAGGTTCCTGTATCCGCCCAACTCAAGTTAGCGCCCACCTCAGTTCTTTTTCAGATTTCTCTTTTACCGAGTACCGTTAGAAGTTCAGGAGTTGCAGCACCGTGGAAGCACAGCGTAAGGAACGGATTCTGGTGGTCGATGATGAGGCCAGCATTCGACGCATCTTGGAAACCCGTCTGTCCATGATTGGATACGACGTGGTCACAGCTTCGGACGGCGAGGAGGCGCTGGAGGTTTTCCACAAGCAGGATCCCGACCTGGTGGTGCTGGATGTGATGATGCCGAAGCTGGATGGCTATGGGGTCTGCCAGGAGCTGCGCAAAGAATCGGACATCCCCATCATCATGCTGACGGCGCTGGGAGATGTAGCCGACCGTATCACAGGGCTGGAGCTGGGGGCAGACGACTATGTGGTCAAGCCCTTTTCGCCCAAGGAGCTGGAAGCTCGCATTCGGTCGGTGTTGCGCCGGGTGGCGCGGTCGGCCCACGATGGGATCCCCAGTTCCGGGGTGATTCAAGTGGGGGATATTCGCATCGATACCAACAAGCGGCAGGTCTACAAACGGGACGAACGCATTCGCCTGACGGGGATGGAGTTTAGTCTGCTGGAGCTGCTGGTCAGTCGGTCGGGGGAGCCTTTTTCCCGCTCCGAGATTTTGCAAGAGGTGTGGGGCTATACCCCGGAGCGACATGTGGATACGCGGGTGGTGGATGTCCACATCTCGCGGCTGCGGGCCAAGCTGGAGGATGACCCCAGCAACCCAGAGCTGATCCTGACGGCCCGAGGCACCGGCTATCTATTTCAGCGCATCATTCAGGGGGAGGAACAGGCACGGTCTTGAGAGGGGATCCCTCGCAACTTCTCTTCGAGGGCAACCTGGACTCGCCTCAGCACGCCAACCCAGTCTCCCGGTGTGTTTTGTCGAAACAGTCGCATTACCCCGGGGTACCAGGGGCTATCTTCTCGATGGAGCAGCCAGCGCCAATCGGCGGCAAAGGGCAGCAGCACCCATACCGGCTTGCCCATCGCCCCGGCCAAATGAGCAACGGCTGTATCAACGCTGATCACCAGATCCAACTGGGCAACGGCTGCGGCTGTATCGACAAAACTGCGGAAACGGGATCCCAGCTCCACCACCTGGTACTGCTCCAATAGGGATCCCAGCGGCCTTAGATCTTCCCCCACCTGCAGGCTAACCCACTGGATGGAAGGCACATGCAAGTGCTGGAGCAGCAGATCCAGAGGGCAACTTTTCAGCCTTTGTACGCGGTTGAGCTCAGGATGGGCACGCCGGCCGCTGGCCCACACCAGCCCCACCTTCATCCGCTCCTGGGAAAGCTCTGGCCAGTCTTCCCGCCAGGAGAGGCTCAAAGGGATCTGCGGCCCGCCGGCATGAACGGGATAGACAAGATAGGGGATGCGGGCCGGGATCGTCTCCAGAGTGGTGCCCAACCGCTGCGGCAAGCTGAGCAAGGGCAGATGGCAATCGAAAGAGGGCAAGGGATCCGTTTCCGAGATCACCTGCACCTGGGGAAGGGGGAAGCACCCTCTGAACAGCTCGACAAGGGATCCCTGACAGCGGAGGCAGATTTGCGCTTGGGGATGGGCCTCGGCCAGCAGCGGCAAGTAGCGCACAAACTGAATCGTGTCCCCCAACCCTTGTTCGGCGCAGATCAGCAGGGTCTGGCGGCCCAGAGGGGATCCCGTCCACAGAGGGGAAAGAAAGCGCGGGTAGGTCGCCCCTTGTCGCTGCAGCCGCCATTCGTATTCCCGCCACCCCTCCTCGTAGCGGCCCAGGGTCAGCAAAGCCGTGCCCAGGTTGTAGTGGATCTCCGGCCAGTGGGGGGCCAACTGCAAGCTGTGCCGATAGGCTTCAATGGCCGCTTCCAACCGGTTTTGTTCCTGCAAGATGGTGCCCAGGTTGTTGTGGGGCTGGGCGTCCCTCGGCAGCAGCAAGATGGCCCGTTGCAGACAATCGGCGGCCTCCTCCAAGCGATCTTGCAGGTGCAGGCAGTGGCCGAGGTTAACGAGAATTCGCCCCTCCTGGGGTGCGAGGGCGAGAGCTTGGCGAAACCAGCCTTCCGCTTCCTCAGCTTGGCCATCGAGCATCAGGGCATTCCCCAAAGCTGCCAGAGCATAAACCTGGGGAGGCTGGGCTGCTGCTGCCTGTTGCAACACCTCAACTGCCTGGGCCAATTTCCCCAGGGTGAGCCAACAACTGCCCAATCGGAAAAGCAATTGCCCATCACCGGGGGCAAAGGCCAGGCCCTGTTCGTAGGCTCGCGCCGCTTCCTCTGGGTTGCCAAGCTGCATCCAGGCATCGCCCAGATCCTGCCAGGCCGGCACCCAATCCCCCCGCAGGTGCAGAGCCAGTTGCAAGGGGGTCAAAGCTTGGCGGGGATCCCCCATCTGGAGATAAAGGGATCCCAGCAACGCCTGAGCGGCGAACAAACGCGGCTGGGTGCGGGTAAGCTGCCGGCAGAGGTGCAGAGCAGTCTTCAGATCCCCCGCCTGTCGGTAGCGTTGAACCAACGCCAGAGCCGCCTGCGAAGAGGATGGGATCTCGGATCCCCGCTCTGGATCCTGTGACTCAGCCGCTTGCCGGTTGTCTTTTCCTCGCCCAAAGCCCCGTGGCACGTCTTTGCCTGATACATTTACGCTGAACACTGCTGAACATCACTGTTCAACTATGCAGCGATGGCATTCTGTTTGTTTCCAACCAGAATGGCGGTATCCCGCAAAGCTTTGAGTAGAATACCCAAAGCGCAGTTTCCGTGTCGTCTTACTACCAATTTTCTGCTTTGCTTTGGCTACCATGTTGGCAGACTCGAAAGTAAACAGAAAGATCAACTGGTAGTAATCCGTACTGAACATATTATACATTATTTTCAGTATAGTTGAGCTTATTATTGACTAGAGTCATGCTCTTTTTTGCCTCTTTTGAGATCCTTTTCACTTCTTAGCGCCCTCCCCCCAGTGTCCAAATGACAGCGGTGGGACAGGATCCCTACTCAGGCTAACAAAAGGTTCCCACTGCCCCACTTTTCACAGGCCATCCCTGGGGCTCAGTTGCGGCGAAACAGGCTGTCCAAGTAGATGCGTGCCGCCCGCCGGTCGCTCTCCCCGCTTTGGAGCAGGAATAACGAGAGCGCTGCCGTCACCACCCGATCCTGATCCCAGTCGGGATGGCGGGAGAGGTAGTTTTGGAGGGTGTCATGCAGCTCCTCGGGAATTTCACTCAAAATGCTAACGCTGTGAGAACTCATAGTCCAACCACTCACTCGGGGTCAAGAGGGGAGAAAACGGCATCCCGCAAAACCTGCGGCCACAGCCAGAACTTGGGCAGCCCGAACAGAGCGAGCCCGCAACACCAAAACCCAACCTAGGTAGGCTAGGGGCCTCAGCAGGCCCGCAAGCAGAAAAGCAAGCGATATAGGTTCATAGCTTGCCCCTATCCCGGCGGATGGGAGGGAGGGCATGCACAACTGTTCCTAAGCCTGTCGTGGGCCGTAGAACAGATGAAGTCTTTTCTTTCTAAGGAGAGCGCTCGGGAAAATCTCCACACCACTCGCCCTCAGGTGGGGCTATTCTGCCCTCTGCCCTATGGGGGATGTCAATCCCAAGCCAGGGATCCAACAGGACAAAAGCTCTCCATTGGCCTTGATGGGATCGGAAAAAACGGCGCGATCCCGTTACGTTTCTCAGGGTGTAGTCGCCTGAACCTTACCGACCTCCACTTTTCCACAGAAACCCCCGATGCCGCCCCCCGAGGAAAAAGCCCTGTGGAAAACAGCCCACCCGCCTGTGGAAAGTCTGGGGAAAACCTGTGGATTTCCGGGAAATCTGAATTTGTCCAAAAATTTTTGTGTTTGTATAGAGCATTTCTCAGGGCCACTCAACTCCGTAGCGCAAAAACAGCTCCTTGGAGCCACGGCGGCATTCCAGCAGCTCCAACTGGGGCGGGGATCCCTGCACTTGCCAACCCTCAATGCTGGCAGGCGCATCGGCATATCCACTCAGCAGCACCGGAGCGAGGGTAACCCACAGCTCATCCAAGGCCCCTGCCTGGAGAAATGCCCCCAAAAGCCGCCCCCCGCCCAACAACCCCACCCGTTCAATGCCCAAGCTGCGCAGGCGGGCCAGCCGTGCCGGCAGATCCCAATCGGCAGCCACCCAGATGTCCTCAAAGCCGGTTCGGTTCCGCCAAATCCGGGATCCCTTGGGAGTTGTCCACAGCCAACGGGTGAGGGGCTGGCGAAAAAACGGCAAATCCTCAGGAATATCTCCGCTGCCAGAGCAGATGATCGTCAGAGGCTGGGGGGATAGGCCCTGAGCAGTTCTGCGTTGGATCAACTCGGGATCCCGAATATGCAGACTGGTGCCGTAGGCCCGCAGAGTGGCTGCCCCCATGATCAAAGCCTGTTGCTGAGCAGCTTGGGTTTCCAAATGCCGATAGTCCTCAGGGCTGCTGAAGGAGGGCCTCTGCGCTCGGTGGGCTGCGATCTTTCCATCCAAGCTCTGGGCGAAGATGGCTACCAAATGGGGACGATTCAAAGACAAGATTGCTGAGAAAGGGTGGGCAAACCCTACAAATTGACCAGAATAGAGTCAGCTAGAAATCGCAGGAGCCCCGCACTGTACCCGTAGGGTCAGTGCCGGGAGGAATGCGGAAGTTACGATAGAATCATGACCCAAGTCCTGACCGTCTCCTGCAAGCTCAAGGTAGCCCAGTCGCAAGCCGCAAAGTTGGATGCGACAATCGATGCCTTTGTGCAGGCGTTGAACTGGGTCAACCAAAACACACCAGAAAAAGTAGTCAACGCAGTCAAACTCCAGTCCCTTTGCTATTACCAGATTCGCGCTCGGTTTGGCTTGTCCAGTAACTTGGCTCAGCAGGTCTGCAGACGGCTGGCCGGTGCCCGTAAAGTTGCCCAACAGAAAAACCGTCCGGTCAAAGCGTTCAAGAGAGGCTTTGCGACCTACGATGCCCGTATCTTTTCGTTCCGCGAGAAAGACTGGTCGGTGTCGCTGACCACGGTGGAGGGTCGGGAGCGCTTTGAGCTGGCGATTGGCCGTTACCAGAGAGAACGGCTGGCGGGCTCCAATCCCAAATCTGCCACTCTGGTCAAGCGTAAAGACGGTTCCTACTCCATTCAAATCTGTGTGGAAACGGAACCGTGCCCACCGCAACGCACGGATAGAGTGCTGGGCGTGGATTTGGGAAGGACGGATATTGCTCATACATCGGAAGGAGATAACTGGAATGGACAGCAGTTGAACCGAGTCCGAGACCACTACTCCAAGCTGAGGGCGGCACTCCAACGCAAAGCCAGTAAGGGCACCCGCAGTTCGCGGCGCAGATGCAGAGAACTGTTGCAACGGCTGTCTGGCAAGGAGAGGCGCTTTCAGGCGTGGGTCAATCATCGCATCTCCAAAGCTATTGTCTCTAGGGCAAAGGCGACAAACAGCGCTCTTGCTCTGGAAGACTTGACAGGGA
Source organism: Thermostichus sp. MS-CIW-34 (assembly GCF_054060435.1). Lineage (NCBI taxonomy): Bacteria > Bacillati > Cyanobacteriota > Cyanophyceae > Thermostichales > Thermostichaceae > Thermostichus > Thermostichus sp. MS-CIW-34. The sequence continues at coordinate 45,460 of NZ_JBSSDE010000010.1, forward strand.
TCCGGGAGCGCATCAACCAACAACCCCGCAGTAAAACTGAACGGCGCAGGGCCAACAGTTGGGCGTTTTATCAACTCCGTCAATTTTTGGAGTACAAGGCTCTGCGTGCGGGGGTTGCTCTGATTCTTGTGCCGCCTGCCTACACGTCGCAGACCTGCCACCGGTGTTTGCACATTCATCCCGACCCTGCGCAATCCTACCGCAATGGGAAGCAGTTCAAGTGTGGGCACTGTGGATGGGAAGGGGATGCGGATTTGAATGGTGCGAATGTGATTGCGCTTTTGGGGGCTGCTGTAAACCAGCCTAGAGGTTCGTGGTTGGCTTGCCAACTGCAGGGCTACCGAAAGCCCGCCCTGTACTGCGAAGCAGTCAGGGTCGGGTAGTTTACGCATCGCCGGGGGAACCGTGGCACCGGTCACCAGAGCGCCCACGCGGAACGGATATGCTAGGGACATTTCAATCCTCCACCATCCGGGTTGAAGTCGAGGCCAGTGCATCGACCGTGCAGCGCTGTCTGACAGAGGTGGGATTGTTGCAGCAGTGGATCTGGCCCCAGCAACTGCAGGGATCCCTTCCCGAAAGGCTGGAGCCGGGCAGCACCTTTGCGGCCCAATGGGGCCCCCTCTCGATCATGCACCAGGTGGAAACCCTGCTGCCGGAACGGCTGCGCCTGCTGATGTGGGGAGGAGCCGATGGCTACTGTGACTGGCTGTGGGGGAACGGCTGGGTGCAGTTGCGGGTAGAGGCCGTCTCTCTCCTGCCCTTGGGCTTGGGACAATTGCTGATGCTGCGGCGGCTGCAACAGTTTGCCCAAAGCCAAGAACAGCGCCCCTCTTAGGACTTAAAAAGCGACCTTCCGGCAAAATCCGTGGATCCTCGGCTTGACAAAATGCGTTTCGGTTGCAGCATGCTACTTCTCTAAAGATTTTCCACTACGATAGTTGTAGCAGAGCTTACTCTTCCCGTCCGAGAGGCCCAATGAATCCGCCGACCAGCCCCACCCCAACCGCCATCGAGCAGGAAAAGTTTGAGATCCGCTTGGGAGAAGCCCTCAACCGAGCAGGACTGCTCACCCCCGCCCAACTGGCTCAGGCCATGTGGGAAAAGGCCGATACCCCCTTGATGTTGGGGGAGCTGTGTATGCAGCACGGCTGGATTGCCCCCCAAGATCTCTATCCGTTGATCCCGGTCGAACTGGTGCGTATCGGCGAGATCTTGATGCTGCATGGGTATCTGGAGCTGGAGCACATCCATCAGGCCCTGATTCAGCAGCGGCAGCACCCGGAGCGCAAGCTGGGGGAGATCTTGGTGCAGCAGGGCTGGGTACAACCCCACTGGTTGGAATGGGCCTTGGACAAGCAACAGCGGCTGCGGCGCCAGAAAGGAGCTGCCAACAGTTGGGAGGTGATGGTGGAGCAGTGGTCCACCATTCCCGATCAGCCCCCTCTTTATGTCTCCCCTCTACAGGTAGCCCAAGAGACCTACAGAGTTACCCAGCAATACAAAGCCCAGCTGGAGCGCTACCAAGAGCAAATTGCCATCTTAGAAGCGCAACTGGAGCAGCAGCGGCAGCAGCAACAGCTCCTGGTCGAACAATCGCTGCAGCAGGTTGCCGACCATCAAGCCCGCCAGCAGGAGCAGCAGCAGCGCATTGCCCAATTGGAAGCCCAAATTCAACAGGAGACAGAACAACAAAAGGCTGCCCAACAGCGCATTCGGGAACTGGAGGAGCAACTCCAAGCCCAGCAAACTCAGGGATCCGCGCAACTGCAAGCCGCCCAAGCAGAGCTGGAAATCCTACGTCGCCGCTGCCACGAGCTGACAGAATGGCAATCTCAAGCCAAACACAAGCTGCAAGAGCTGGGATCCCAACTGCAGGAGCAGCAGAAGATACAGCAGGATCAGGCACAGCAGCTCCAAGAGCAAACCCACCTGCGTCATACTCTGCAGCAAATGGAAGCCCAAGTGGCCGCCCTGAACCAATCGCTGCAGGAGCACCAACATCAACTCCAACTGGCCCAGTCCACGAAACAGCGCTTAACTGCCGACCTAGCCCACGTTCGCCAAGAAGCTGCCGAGGCCACCCACCGCCTGCAAGTGCAGCTCCAAGAAACCCAAGCCCAACTGCGAGAAACTCAAGATCGCTTGCAGGAAGCCCAAGCCCAAGTGAGCCAGCTCCAGGCCCAACTGCAGGCGGCCCAAGCGGAAAACCGTGCTCTAGCCGCAGCGGTAGCCGAAGCCCGGCGAACTTCCCCACCTGCAGCTGCACCGACCCCAGCTCCAGAGAAAGCCCGGCCAGAGGCAGAGGATCTCAAGGCCCTGACCATAGCCGACTGGGCAGCCGAGCTGAGTGCCCCAGAAAGCGAATTGCCCCCGCAGCAGTATTTGGGGGAAGAGGACTTGGAAGCTCTACAGCGGGCTACCCCCTGGGTACAGCGGGTATTGACCCAATTGCGGGCGGCTGGCCTGATCGACAATGCCGGCATCGAAACCGTCATTCACGCTTGGGAAAAGGCAGGGGGCACTTTCACAGATGTGCTGGCCCACCACAGCGGCCTCAAGCCGGAGACCGTCAAATTTTTCAGCGAAGGGGGCTACTCTGTTCAACTGGCAGGGGGACGCCACGTGGCCGACTACCTCAAGGCTTCTGGATTGGTCAGTGCCACCCAAATCGAACAGATCCAGAAGCACCTGCCGCCAGGGGGATCCCTGTGTCAGGCCCTTGCCCAAGCCGGGATTCTACGCCGGGCCACTGCCCTGTATTTCGAGCGCCACTTCGGCGGGCAAAAGCCCCGCCGCCCGCTGCGGGAAGAGCTTTAGAGGAACCATGCTCTATCGCTGACGCCAACGACCGACAAGGGATCCGAATACAGACACAAGCTGCCAACAAGATGCCAATTAGACTAGAAACTAGATAGAGATAGATCATCAGAAGCGACCGGTTTCTCACCCCTGAGAGACCCAAGTTACTCGGTAGTTGTGTCGATCTCTTCTGCTATGACTACGGAAGCTCCAACTCGACCTGCTCAGCAGTTCTCGCCCTCGAGAACCCAGGTTCGCCAGCCCTACCCCCACTTCAAGGTGATCGTCTTGGATGACGATTTCAATACCTTTCAGCACGTTACGGAATGTCTGCTGAAATACATCCCCGGCATGACTTTGCCCCTAGCGCGGCAACTGACCGTGCAGGTGGATGCCGAAGGGCAAGCAGTTGTTTGGGTCGGCCCTCAAGAACAGGCGGAGCTCTACCATCAGCAATTGCTGCGGGAGGGGTTGACCATGGCCCCCTTGGAGCCGGCCTGAAGCACCAGGCGTTCGTAGCTGCGCTCAACTGCTGCCAACAGCTCCGCTTGGCCCCAACCGGCGTAAAGGCTGCTGGCAATGGCCAGCCCACCCGCCCCCACCCCTTCCTTGACATAGCCCCGCTCGTAAGCCTGTAGAGGCAGATAGCGGCTATTGGCAAAGCTTAGTTGGGTGGCCAAAAGGGGAGCAACCCCCAACAACTCTGCCAAGGCCACCGTATTGCCCGAGGGATCCTCTGCCACCCAGCGGGTGGTTCCCACCACCACGTTCTCCGGGGGCCAAGGGATCCCCTGCTCTTCCCCCCAGCGCTGCATCAAGGCCAGCACCGCCAACATTTGGGTTCCCCCCGCCAGCAGCACCGCTCCCCGTTGCGCTGCGCCCATCGCCAACCCGGCCACAAAGGGCTGCATGGGATCCCCCACTGCCGCTACCACCTCAGCAGCAGAAGCTCCCCTTGGCAGACGGGCCAATCCCTGCCGGGCCAAGGCCAGCTTTTGGGCGTGGTTGCAGACCGGGTGGCTGCTGTTTACCATGCCCTCTGCTGCCCACCCCAGTCCCAACAACACCGCCAGCGCCGTGGTGGTGCCCCCTGCCACACACTCCCCAATCACACAGTAGCCTTGCTCCAGCCGGGATCCCCGGTCGTACCCTTCTTGCCACAGGGATCCCACCTGCTCCAAAGACAGAGCCTGTCCTGTGCTCAAGCAGCGGGCCACTCCCCCAGAGCTCACCATTTCTGCCCCCGGCAAAGGTTCCGGCAAGCCACAATCGAACACTCGGCACGGGATCCCCAACTCCCTCAGGATGGCGCAGCTGATCACCACTGGGGAAGGATAGCCATCCGGAGAGGTGGGCAAGCGGTGAGAATGGCCCGCCAGCAACACTTCCCCATCGGCAAGAGCTGTGTAGCGACGCAAGGAGGGGGTAGCGCCGGCAGCCGAAATGCCCGGAACAAGAGCCGTTTCGGTAAACCCCAAGCAGGCCAGAAACAGAGGTCGGGATCCCTGCACCCGTTCGCACCACCGCCGGGCCACAGCCGGCTGAGTGTAAGCCTTAACGCAAGGAAACGGAAGCATACCGGACACCGAGGCAAACAAGCCAGAGTCTATCCTGAGCCAGAAGGGCGGGATCCCGTACTCGCAGGAGGGGTTGCCTCCTGCTGAGGCAATCGGATTCGGATAGGATGGGTATACCCAATGCAGTTTATTCAGGGCAAACGGAAGGCCATGAGCTTCTTCGACTCTGAGATCGTCCAAGAGGAAGCCAAGCAACTGTTTCAGGATTTCCAAAACCTGATGCAGCTTGGTCAACGGTACGGCCAATTCGACCGGGAAGGCAAAAAAATCTTCATCGAACAGATGGAGGAGTTGCTGGAGCGCCAGCGCATTTTCATGAAGCGGCTGGAACTCTCCGACGACTTTATGGCTCAAATGACCATCAAACAACTGCAAACTCAGCTTGGGGGGTTTGGGCTCTCCCTGACCCAAATGTTTGACCAGATGCACCAGACCCTAGAGCGCATGAAAGCTGAGGCAGACGCTGAGCGTTGACCCCCAAGAACGACCTACACGAAGGGATCATGTCTTCTTCCCGCCAGACCCGCAACCAGAAATTGATTCTGGAGGTGCTAGAGCATCGTTCACAACCCCTTTCGGCGCAAGAGATCTTTCTGGAGTTGCGCAATGCCAACCACACCGTCGGTCTGGCCACGGTTTACCGAGTTTTGGATGCTCTGCGCAATGAGGGCAAGCTGCAGGCGGTCAACTTGGGAGACCAGCAGACCTACTACCAGGTTCTGCCCAGCAATGGCCACAACCGCCACCACCTGATCTGCACCGAATGTCGGCGGGTGGTGCCTTTGCCCGATTGTCCGGTGGAAGATTTGGAGGCACAGCTTTCCAGCCGATACCAATTTGCGATCGAGTACCATGTGCTTGACTTCTACGGCGTCTGTGCCCAGTGCCGTAGAGGGGTTGGGCCAAGCCCGGACTCACGGCGTTCCTCTTTTCTCAAAGCTAAGCCCAAATGATGAGCTATCTCTGGACGGTGTTGATCGGGCTGGCCGGCGCCCTGATCGGGGTCAAGCTGAGGCTTCCGGCGGGAGCACTGGTGGGCTCCATGGTGGCGGTGGGTTTGGTGAATGTCTGGGGAGCGATCCCAATTCCCGCTCCCCCAGCCGGGATCCGTTTTGCCATGCAGGTGGTGTTGGGCATTCTTTTGGGTACTAAGCTCACTGCCGATACGCTTCTGGCCCTGAAAGATCTGTGGCGACCGGCCCTGCTCTGTACAGTGATTGCGGTGGGCACGGGGGTCTTGTCGGGGTACCTGATCTCCCGTTGGCTGGGGATCGAGCGCTTGACTGCCATCTTGGGCACAGCTCCAGGAGGCATTTCCGACATGAGCCTGATAGCCCTGGACATGGGAGCCCAAACCAGCACAGTGGTGGTCATGCACTTGGCACGCCTGATCAGTGTCGTCGTGGTCGTCCCCTGGGTGGTGCGGCTGTTGGTTCAGCCGGGCACGAGTTAGCTAGACCGCCGGGAAGCCCCGCCCTCTGTGCATCAGCATGAGTGCCGGAGTATGTCACGAAAGTCCTCGGAGCAGAGACGGTGGGTGGGTTAGACTAGGGGCGATACAGAACTTAACAACTGAACCGCCGCCTTGGAACTTTCCCCTTCTCCCCTCACCTGCCATGCCGCCGCTGCCGGATCCCCTTGGAGCGCTGCTCTCCGTTCTGCAGATGGCTCTTTGGGCAATGTCTCCTCTGGCCAAGGCGATTGGTGGCCTCTACAGCTGCATTGGCAGGGGGAGCCAGACCCGGTACAGCCTGAGCTGGTGCAGGTGGATCCCCTGTTGCGCTTGCTGCTTTTGGGGGATGGCTTTACCACCCGTAATCTTGCTGCCTTGATCCAAGAGCCGATTCAGGCTCATCTGCTGGACACGGGCCGGGTTGATTTACAGGCAGAGCAGGGCACTGCCCCCAAGTCCATGCAACAGCTGGCCAGAGATTTGGGGCGGCTGGGATCCCCTTTGATGCGGCGGCGGGTTTGGCTGTGCGGAGTAACCTCTCAACAGCCCTTGCTCTATGCCACCTCTTGGTGGAACTCCGAACATCTGGTTCAATACTTGCCCCATCCCGATCGGCCCATCGGCCAAAATCTGATCCAAGAAAAACTGGAGACCTTTCGCGAGCTGCGCGGCCTTTACCACGGCGAGGCAGACCCGGTTGCCCGGCTGCTGCAGTGTCCCGGTCCCTTCTGGGCTAGGCATTATCTTTTGTTGCACAGGGGCCAGCCTTTGACCGTCATCTACGAGGTGTTTTCTCCACGGCTGGCCGCAAGGGCCCTGTCCCGCTAGCGCGACGGAGACCTCCAACGGCGCACGGCTGCGGTGATGGCGGCTGCCACCTGCGGATCTGATTGGGCACTGGCGGAGATGCGCTGATAGTCCTCTGGGGTCAGTTGATGGGCGACGATGATCTCGGCAGCAGCAGCCTCAAACTGTTGTTCGATTTGCCGACGTTCCTCGCTGCTGTTGGCCTGTTGGAGGCGATTTTGGGTGCTCTCCAGAAGAGGTTGCACCGCCAGGAGGGTGCGGGCAAAGCGGTCAATCTGCTCAGAAGAAGGTGGAGAGGTGGCTTCAGAAAGACTAGCCGGGGCCGAGGTCATCGTCTCTGAAGAGGTTGCGGGCAGATCCCCATCCCATCCGGAGTCTGGCCTGGGCGAGGGAGAGGGATCCGGGTTGGCAGGAGCCTGGAGGGCCACTCTGCCGGCTGCGTCCAAGTCTTGGGCCGGGTTGAGGGCATTCCAAAGGGCCAAGCCCGCCAAACACAGAGCAGCCCCTATCAGTCCAGCACTCAAGAGGGCGAGCCAACTGACAGAGGTCGCAGTCGGCTCAAGCACCACCTGCACCGGCGCATGAGGAGGCAAGGGTTTGGACATGAGGCTGAGATCGTAAGCCCGACGCTGCTGGCTATCGCTGAGAACTCGGTAGGCGTGTTGTAGCTGGAGGAACTCCCGCTGGGCCAACTGCCGCAACCCTGCGGGGATATCGGCAGGCAACCGATCCGGGTGCAGTTCGCGTGCCCGCTGGCGGTAGGCAGCTTTGATCTCCTCCAGGCTGGCTTGGGGAGAAAGCCCCAGCTGTTGGTAGTAGGTGGGGGAAGCAGGCAGAGTAGGCATGGGAGCAGTTGGTTGCAGAACAGAGGGAGAACCGGCTGCCTTCGAAGGCCAGCCACCTTACCCCAACAGGGATCCCTCCTTTCGGACCAGCATATCCTGCCCGGTTCAGCGAGGCTGCCTGGCCAAGATCTAAGACACGTAAACCCCTGTTAGAGGCGCGCTCAGGGCTTCTTCCAACTCTGCCAGGCCAAGACGACGCTCCAGGATATCCATCACCTCGCGGCCAAAATCATGGGGGTTGCGATCCCAGGCTTCCAGACACACTTCCCCAAAAAAGGATCCCAGGGGTTCTGGGTTCCAGAGCAGTTTGCGCGCCGTCCAAGGAGTCATGTGCATGGGGTTAAAGCGGTCGTTGATAACACCGATTTTGCGAGCAAAATCTTCTAGATGAGTGTGGGGTTGCAGGCCGATGAAGAAGATGGCCGGCTCAACTTTGTCGCGGCCAAAGATGGCTTCCAGCTCGCGATGGTACCGTACTGTTTGCCGAATGGTTTCCGGTCGCTCGTCGATAACATTAAAGGAGTAATTGACCGAAACCAGGTCGTTAAATCCTGCCTGTTTGAGGTAGCGGCAACTCTCCAGTACCGTGCGCAGGTTATAGCCCATGCGCATTTTGCGCACCAGTTCCTGGGATCCGCTGGTGATGCCGATCTCGAAGTAGCTCATGCCAGTTTTCACCATGAGCTCGGCCAGCTTTGGGGTGAGGTTGTCGGCCCGAATATAGGCAGCCCAACGAATATCGGTCATGCCGGCATCAAGGATTTTCTGCAGCAATTCCACCGCATCCTCAATGTAGCGGCGGGCAGGGATAAACTGGGCGTCAGTAAACTAAAAGTTTCGCACTCCTCGCTCGTACAACTGCATCATTTCTCGGATCACCTCATCCACAGGGTTGAGGCGCACCTGCTTGCCTTCGATGACGGTGTAGATGCAGTAGCAGCAGTTGTGGGGGCAGCCGCGCTTGGTTTGTACCCCAATGTAAAAGTCGCCCCCTTCTAAGTAGTAGTCAATTTCTGGCTAAATGGCGGTGATGTAGGTGTAATCACAGGCGGTTTTTTGCAGAGGTTGGGGCGGCTCGTGGATCAAACCTGGGCGAGGTTGCTCCAGCTTGGCCCGATAGCAACGCTCTGCAGCAAGGCTTTGTCCTTGGATGACTTTTTCCAGCAGCGTTTCTCCTTCCCCCACCGAGATGATGGTGCCTTGGGGCAGATAGCGGCCCAATTGTTCGTAGAAGACGCTGACTGCCCCACCTCCCAGCACCGCTTCAGCGTGAGGTTTGTAGCGCCTGGCTCTGCGGATCCCCTGCCAGACCAGCCGGGTGTTGCGCCAAATCTCGCCATAGTAGGCCAGCACCAGCCTGAGGCTATTCAGGGATCCCCGCAATTTTTTCAGGGGGTTGCGGGCGTAGAAAAACTCAAAAGAGTGTTGCAGTAGATTGCCGGCCCGCCCGTTCACCGGCGCATAGACTTGAATATCCCGCCAAGAGAAAACCAGCAAATCCGGCTGAAACTGATCGATTTGCTCCAGCATGCGGCGGCGAAAATCCAAGGGCGGGAAGGTGCCCATATCGAAGATGCGCTGCTCAACTTGGGGGAACAGCTTGTGGACATGATCGGCCAAATAAACCACCCCAATGGGAAAAATGGGGTTGCAGGGCAGCCGCACATAGAGGATTTTTTGAATCTTCAGGTTCGAGGCCATATAACCTGAGAGCTTACTTTACATCTCTTCACTCACTCTAATCGCTTTTTGAGAGGCGCGGCGGCAGGGATCCAAAAGGGACAAGGATAAGCTAAAGCTGAAGCAACCAGCAGGGTCGGACCTGAGGAGGGGGTATGACTCCAGAGCGTCCAATTTGGCACCAGCGCTATCGACCAGAGCGGCGATTGAGCAAGCGCAGCGGCAGACACACCTATCTGGCCCAGGATTTGCTCACCTCGGAGCAGGTGGTGATCAAGCTGCTGCTCTTCGGGCCAGACTTCGATTGGGCCGACCTGAAGCTGTTCGAGCGGGAAGCCCAGATCCTGCAGACCCTCTCCCATCCAGCCATTCCTGAATACCGCGACCACTTCGAGATCAGCCTAGAGGGAGGACGGGGCCTGGCCCTGGTGCAAACCTACATCGACGCCCCCTCTTTGCAAGAGTGGATGGAGCAAGGGCGGCGCTTTGCCGAGCCGGAGGTGCGGGATCTGGCGCAAAAGTTGCTGCGCATTCTCGTCTACCTGCACGAACTCCATCCCCCCGTCATTCACCGGGATCTCAAGCCCAGCAACATTCTCTTGGGATCCGACCAGCAGGTGTACCTAGTGGATTTTGGCTCGGTTCAGGCGGCTGCTCCACGGGAGCAGGGATCCTACACCGTGGTGGGGAGCATGACTCTAGTCAATAATAAGCTCAACTATACTGAAAATAATGTATAATATGTTCAGTACGGATTACTACCAGTTGATCTTTCTGTTTACTTTCGAGTCTGCCAACATGGTAGCCAAAGCAAAGCAGAAAATTGGTAGTAAGACGACACGGAAACTGCGCTTTGGGTATTCTACTCAAAGCTTTGCGGGATACCGCCATTCTGTTTGGAAACAAACAGAATGCTATCGCTGCATAGTTGAACAGTGATGTTCAGCAGTGTTCAGCGTAAATGTATCAGCTACGGCTACATGCCCCTAGAGCAATTTGGCGGCAGAACCGTGCCCGCTTCCGATCTCTACAGCTTAGGTGCCACCCTAATCCACCTGCTCACCGGCCAACACCCGGCGGATCTGCCCCAGGAGGGAGCCCGGATTGCGTTCGAGCAAGCGGTGCACCTGAGCCCGCCCTTTCGCGACTGGCTGCGGTGGATGACGGAACCTGTGGTGGCGGATCGCCCTGCTTCCGCCCGGCAGGCCCTGGAGGCGCTGGAGCATTTGGATCGTCGTCCCGCCTTGACTCCCTCAGACGCGGCAGCAGTCCCTACTCGACAGCCAGCAGGCAGCCGGATTCAACTGCACAAGTCCGAACAGACCTTTCAGGTGGTGATCCCGGCCCGGCAAATCGGTGTTTTGGTGTTGCTGCCTTTCGCCATCGCTTGGAACTCCTTCATCACCTTTTTCACGATCATATCGGTTGGGCATGCGCCTTTTCCGGCCAATCTGGTGTTTGGCCTATTCATGCTGCCCTTCTGGACGGTGGGGTTGGAGATGGTGGGCAGGATCCTCTACGGTCTATTCGGCAAAGTCCACCTACGGATCGACACAGAATACATTCGCCTGGCTCACGAGGTGTTTGGCCTGCGCTTTCGCAGAGTTCCCCCCAGTCGGCGATGGGATATTGGCCGGCTAGAGCTGATCCCACGCCAAAGCCCACAGTTGAACATCTGGGCGGGCAACCGCAAATACGAGTTGGGAGCGGGGATCCCTTTGCAGGAGCCAGAGCTGGAGTGGTTGGCCTCGGAACTAAGCCGTTGGCTGAAGATCCCAGTTGAACGGCAAAAGGTGTAGTCGTTAGGTTTTTTGCATTTAGTTATGATAGGGACAGTTTTTGGGTAAGGTCTGATGAGTTATCTTGCTGCAGATCACAGCAAATAAAATAGCAAAAAATTATAGCTTTCCTGAAAACAGAATCCAGATCCACATCGGCAAAGAGGCAGGATGCAAACAGTTTATCCAAGGCCTGCTGTAATAGCTCGCTCTGGATCCCCGTGGCGCTACCTCCCAAAAAGATATGGAAAATGATACACCAGAGATTCCATCGCTGGAGTTGCTTGGGAGTTTGGGAAAGACCCTGACTTAGAGCATCTTATCCTTGACTCAACTGTCGTTCGTGCTCACCCCTGGGCAGCCGCAAAAAAAGGGGAGCAAGCTTTGGGGAGGAGTCGAGGTGGATACAGCACTCAGATCCATGTGAGTGTGGATGGTTTGGGGAAGCCGTTAGTGTTTAGAATCACAGCAGGGCAAAGCAGGATATTACCCAAGCAGAGGCATTACCAGAGAGTTGGCAAGAAGAGCATACGAAGGTGATAGGGGATAAGATTCTCAGGAATTCAGGGAGAGGATAGACAAGGGAAGGCCGGGTGGTGATTCCTTCTAAGAGGAACAGGAGGGTGGTGGGAGATTTGACCGGCACGTTTACAGGGAGAGGCATTTAGTCGATAAAAGATTTTTTTGCGATTTAACACGGATTGCTATATTGGTGCTTGTGCTGAGGATTATCTGGCCAAATTGCTGTGGCTAAAGTTTAAGGGTATATGTGGCAGGCGTGGCTTCTGAGTCAGTGGGGGGTGGCACTCTGGCTCAACCTGGCTCTGGTGGTGCTGGGTCTGCTGAGCCCTCAGAAGGCTTTGACGCGAGCAGGGGTCATCCACGCGGGCCTGCTGGGCCTGCTGGTGTGGGGGGGGCTGGGGGGGCGGGGCTACGCGGTGGTAGCTGCCTATTTTTTAGTGGGAACAGCCGTAACCAAACTGGGGATCCGGCGCAAGCAGGCGCAGGGGATCGCCGAAAAGCGAGAGGGGGCGCGAGGGCCGGAGAACGTCTGGGGATCCGCTTTAACCGGGGCAGGATGTGCGGTGGGATACGCTTTCTTCCCGCATCCCCTGTGGTGGTTGGGATACAGCGCCAGCTTTGCAGCGAAATTGGCCGATACCGTCAGCAGCGAGGTGGGGAAAGCCTATGGCCGTAAGACCTTCTTAATCACCACCTTCCAGTCCGTGCCGGCGGGCACAGAAGGAGCCGTGAGCCTAGAGGGATCCCTGGCGGGGGTGGCGGCAGCGGCAGGGATGGCCGGGTTGGCCTGGGGGATTGGCGGGGAGTGGGTGGGGGAAAGCCCATTTTGGTTGGGCATCTGCTGGCTGGCTGGGATCCTGGCCACCCTGGCGGAAAGCTGGATGGGAGTGGTGTTACAACCCCGTTTGGCCTGGATGACCAACGAAGTCGTGAACGGCATTCAAACAACTTTGGCCGCTCTTCTGGCGGTAGGGCTGGGATCCCTTATGGGCATCGGATCCTAGAAATAGGGTCACCATGAACTACCCCACCGTATAGGCAGATGGGGTTTCTAGTGCCCCATCCCCTTAACAGTGAGGTTTTTGTCCCTTCCTCTGTCCCAGTTGCTTCATAGACCCGCAGGTCTCTGAAGGAGTGCTGCAACATCCGAGACCAACGAGGCTGGTTCCCAACCCCGGTTGCCCGTTGACGGCAACGTTGTACATGACCATTACCGAACCACGGTCTCTATTGCCGTGCCACCGAGAACGGCCATACAAAGAAGTCAAGCCAGGAGGCTTGACCAAAAGGGGAGAAGCTCTCCCCTTTCGCTGACCAGAGCTCCCTTAGCGCAGGCCGCTGGGCTTGTAGACCAGGAAGCTGAGCACCTGGCACTGCTTGATGTTGTCGAACCCCACCACGCGAATAAAGCAGTTGGGGTAGGCGCTGCGGCAAGCCTGCACCTCACTGAGCACCTCCTGGGGAGAAGTGGCGCTGAACAGGGGCAGCTTCCACAGCGTCCAGTAGCGAACCGTCGGCTCAGACGATTCGTTGAACTCTATGGCCGGGATGTAGCCCTGATCCAAGATGTACTGCACCTGTTTGATGATCTGCAGATCCGTCAGCGGCGGCAGATAGGAGAGGGTTTCGTAGCGGCGCTCTTTCGGTAAGGTTTGCATGATCGGTGTCACTCCGTTTCGAGCCTAGGGTTTTGTGGGGGGGATCCCGCTTCCGGGTGGGTAACGGGTAGGGATCCTGTTGCTGAGGTGATCCGTTCTAGATGATTGCGGCGGTGCTCCATGTTGGCTTGCTGGATGCCGGCTTTGGCCATTTCCGGCAGGTAATCGACCACCTCCGCAGCAATGTGTTCACGAACGGTCATGATGCGATAGGCCAACTCAGGACGCTCAGCCAGCAAAGCCCGCAGGTAGGCTTCCCCATCCTGAAGGTTTTGCCGAGCGGAGAACTGCTGTAGCCAAAGAGCCCTGGGGGGATCTGTTTCGCTCAGTTGGGCCAGCACCGTGCGCATCGCCTGATAAGTCAGGTAGCTGATCAAGGTCTTGGCGGTGTCTTTGGCGATCTGTTTCAGATCCATTGCCGATCCAGGGAGGGAGCCAGTAGGGCAAGAGAGCCGTGGGGATCCCCTGCCCCCAGCAGATCTCTAGAGAGTGTCGACGGCCTTGAACTCGAACTTGATTTCCTTCCACAGCTCGCAGGCAGCCGCCAGCTCTGGCGACCACTTGGCTGCTTCCCGGATAATGTCGTTGCCTTCGCGGGCCAGATCTCGACCTTCGTTACGAGCTTGGATACACGCTTCCAAGGCCACCCGGTTGGCGGTTGCGCCCGGCGCGTTGCCCCAGGGGTGTCCCAAGGTTCCGCCGCCAAACTGCAGCACCGAGTCGTCGCCGAAGATTTCCACCAGCGCCGGCATGTGCCAAACGTGGATCCCACCGGAAGCCACCGGCATCACCCCTGGCATGGAAGCCCAATCTTGGGTGAAGAAAATGCCGCGGGAGCGATCGGCCTCTACGTAGTTTTCCCGCATGAGATCCACAAAGCCCATCGTAATGGCGCGGTCGCCTTCCAGCTTGCCCACCACCGTACCGGAGTGCAGGTGGTCGCCACCGGACATGCGCAAACACTTGGCCAACACCCGGAAGTGGATGCCATGGTTCTTCTGCCGGTCGATCACCGCGTGCATGGCCCGGTGAATGTGCAGCAGAATGCCGTTATCCCGGCACCACTTGGCCAAGCTGGTGTTGGCAGTGAAGCCAGCTGTCAAGTAGTCGTGCATGATGATAGGGGCGCCCAACTCCTTGGCAAACTCGGCCCGCTTGAACATCTCTTCGCAGGTGGGCGCCGTCACGTTCAAATAGTGGCCCTTGATCTCGCCGGTTTCCGCTTGGGCCTTGTGGACAGCCTCCATCACGAACAAGTAGCGATCCCGCCAGCGCTGGAAGGGCTGGGAGTTAATGTTTTCGTCATCTTTGGTGAAGTCCAGGCCGCCCCGCAGAGCTTCATACACGGCCCGCCCGTAATTTTTGGCAGAAAGGCCCAACTTGGGTTTGATGGTGCAGCCCAGCAGCGGACGGCCATACTTATTCAACTTATCCCGCTCCACCTGAATGCCGTGGGGAGGGCCTTGGAAGGTTTTCAGGTAGGCCACCGGGATCCGCACATCTTCCAGCCGCAGCGCCTTTAGGGCCTTAAAGCCAAAAACGTTGCCCACAATCGAGGTGAGCATGTTGGTCACCGAGCCTTCCTCGAACAGATCCAGCGGATAGGCGACGAAGCAGAAGTACTGGTTGTCTTCGCCGGGAACCGGCTCGATGTCATAGCAGCGGCCTTTGTACCGATCCAAGTCAGTAAGCAAATCGGTCCATACCGTTGTCCAGGTGCCCGTCGAAGACTCAGCCGCCACGGCTGCCCCCGCCTCTTCGGGAGGAACGCCCGGTTGAGGGGTAACTCGGAAACAGGCCAAGACGTCGGTATCCTTAGGTGTGTAGTCGGGAGTGTAATAGGTGAGTCGGTAATCCTTCACCCCGGCTTGATAGCCGCTTTTGGATTGGGTTGCTGAGTAGGCCACGTTGATCTCCCTCTGAACGAATTACAGAACCAGAAAATGCCCTTCACGGATGCAACCAAGAGGAAAAACTCAGGGCCAAAACTCGAGACCGCCGAGTTTCCGTGAATAAGACCGCCCCACAACCATGAGGCCAAAGTTGGGCTTTAAGACACTCTTCATCCCGGCGGATGGAAGCCCTAAACCCTTCTTTTCGAGCGCCTTCAATCACTAGCTTCGACTCCCTGGATTTGCAAACCCAGCGGAAAGGAATTTATACAGCGCCTAAGCTAGAATCTCGGCAAACACAACTCTATATAGGTTTAATCCTAAGCTACCATCCGCAATAATGGGCTGATCATTACTTTCTTTATGAGTTTGATTAGTTTAATTAAAGTAAGACCCCCTGCTTCCCGCTGAGAATACAGATTTCTTTGGCTTTCTTAATATCCTTCGGGTGGGATCCCCGGCCAAAACCAAAAGCTCCCTTCTTTGAGGGAGCAGAGCAAACCCACCCGCAGGGCCTGGACGGTCAAGAAACGGCTGCCAGGGTTGGCTGGGGTCTCTTGCTGATCACCTGGTCGATAAGGCCGTACTCTTTGGCTTGTTCTGGGGTCATGAAGTTGTCGCGGTCGGTATCTCGTTCGATGCGCTCTAGAGGTTGACCGGTGTGGTAGGCCAGCAAGCTATTGAGGCTGTTTTTGATGAAGAGGATCTCTTTGGCCTGAATTTCAATATCGGTAGCTGGCCCCTGAGCTCCACCAAGGGGTTGGTGGATCATGATGCGGGCGTGGGGAAGGGCAATGCGCTTGCCTTTGGTGCCCCCTGCCAGCAGAAAGGCTCCCATGCTGGCAGCCAAACCAATGCAGATGGTGGAGACATCCGGCTGAATGTGCTGCATGGTGTCGTAAATGGCCATGCCAGCATAGACAGAGCCACCGGGGGAGTTGATGTAGAGGTAGATGTCTTTTTCGGGGTCTTCGGACTCCAAGTAGAGCATCTGGGCCACAATCAGGTTAGCAATGTCGTCGTCCACCTGGGTGCCCAAGAAAATGATCCGATCCCGCAAAAGACGCGAGTAGATGTCAAAGGCGCGCTCGCCTCGCGCAGATTGCTCAATAACGGTGGGAATCATGCCAGTCCAAGCGATGGGTCAGTCCTTACTAGTGTAGTCTAAGCCACTGGACGGATGCTTTGCCCAGGACGGCTCACCGGCCCTGCTCGGTACTGGGCTCGACAGGGTATGGGTCTGCTAGAACAGCAAGGAGATGGGGTGGTCGTGGCGGGATCCCTCTTCTTGCCCGGTTACAGCTCCCGACTGGCCGTGCCAACAGCCAAGGGGTGCTCACCAACTCGAGGGCGATAACTTAGGCGGATCGAGCAAGGAGTGGCCGCCGGTTTGTGGGACGAGTCTGGGGTATGGCTCTGTGGTGAGGTGAAGCTAGGATGGATGTAATCCCCGATGAACCCATCGTCATTGCCGGCTTGCTGAGCCTGGCTTTGCTGGGGATCCTTATCCTGAACTGGGCAGGACGCGGTTCTGGCGATGCCGATTAAGACAGGAAAAAAGTTGACAAGCTCATATATCCTTCTTTACGATTAGGATCGCCTCGTTTTGGAGCGCCCCCATCGTCTAGAGGCCTAGGACACATCCCTTTCACGGATGCGACAGGGGTTCGAATCCCCTTGGGGGTATTGGGTCAGAGTTATAAGATGAAGCCGTCAACAGGGGATCCCTGGCAGCGGTGACACCTTACTCAGACTTTACTCAGAGAGGCTTTGCCGCCACAAACCACTCCAGATACAAGCTGGGAGAGCGGGTCATCTGGGATCCCCATACAAGCGGCATGGGCAGCCAGCCAACTGCCACTCCGTCGAGGGGGATCCCTATTCCACCCTTACTCCTCAACAGGGGAAAAATCTCCAAAGCAGCGGCCTAGAAGGTTAGGCTTAGTTGTCCAATCGGCTACGGCTTGGGTTTGAGCAGACCTAGGGCCTGCCAGGATCAGGTGCTGGCCACCAGAGCTTCAGCCGGCGTGGCGGCGACCAACAGCTCGTCTTTGATGAGCTCTGCCAGCTCTTGCAGTTGGCGAATTGCCTCTGCTCCTTCCAATTTCATGAGCTCTCGGTCATCCCGCATTTCTGTCCAGCTAATGGAGCATTCGGAAACCAAAAAGCGAATCAGGTGCCCCTCTCGTAAGCTGACCATAAACGAGGCACTCTCGAAAGACGTACCACAGGTGTAGCAAGAGGCTGGGTAGCCCCGCTTCTCCAAAACGATGGCCAGGGCCTGCAAACTCATCACCAGATCTTGAACATAGCTGCGGTATTGTTCCGCCAACCGTGTGAACATCACACTCCTCCCTAATGAATTGGCCTCTGTGGGGCTCAGCCTAGCTGCAAATGACCTAACTAGTAATTTATGCTTAGGACTAGGATTACATCTATCATAACAATCGACAACCCCTCAAGGAAGTGATTAAGGCCACAGAGTAGGCAAGGTCTACCTCAGTGAAATGTAGTATTCAACACTTCTCTTAACAGGGACATCAAAATTTACCTCGAGTCAATGCTCTTATCTATCGGGATCCTCACCCAGTGCTTGGCCCAGTCTTTTCTCAAAATGGCTCAGGGCTGCTCGTGTCATCAGGACAGAGGGCGGAAAGTTGCCTCAAAGCTTTCTCCTGCAAGGGTTTCAACCATCGAGAAGCGGGACGTAGTCTTTTGATAAGAGGCCAGCGCGTTAGAGTGTCAAGTGGGCCAAGGCTTGCAGACGAATGCAGATCAAGGTGGGTTCCCGCCCGATTATGCTGAGAAAATTCTCGGCATGGACAATTGAGAAGGAACGGCTTGATGCTGACACCTGTTGATCTGGAAAAACGAGTGGCTTATTTGCAGAGTCCCCAAGCCATTCGGGATCGCTGTCGGTTGCTATTGGAAAGGGTTTTGGCCGATGAATCAGAGCACTTTCGCCTCGACCTGAACCGGCTGGGATCCGTAGCCGACTATGTGATCACCACAATGCGGGCCCATTATCCCAACGGGGAAATTCCCTTCCACAGCCGCTGGCAACATTTTCAGGTGGGATCCGGGGAGCGCCTAGCCCGTTTGGAAAATCGACTTAAAGACATGGATCCGCTGGAGCGGCTGCGATGCAAGTGGGATCTGGCCATCGTCAGCGTGTTGCTGGACGCAGGCGCAGGCTCTGCCTGGAAGTACTGGGATCCAGAAAGTCAGACGGTGGTGGGTCGTTCCGAAGGTTTGGCCTTGGCCAGTTTCGACTGGTTCTGGCAAGGTGGGTTTTCCAGCGATCCCCAGCAGCCTCTGCAGGTGGATGCGGCGGGCCTGGAGCGGATCACCTTGGCGGATTTGGCAGCAGCTTTCCAGGTGGGGCCGGAAAATCCTTTACTGGGACTGGAGGGGCGCTGGCAACTGCTGCAAAGGTTGGCACAAACTTTGCGGGCTCAACCTCATTACTTTGGATCCGGTCACAATCTTCCTCGTCCAGGCCGGTTGTGGGAAGCAATCCAACCCGAGGATCCCAGCCGTGGGATCAAAGCAGCACAGGTCTTCCAGGCAGTTCAGAGGGGGTTTAGCTCCATTTGGCCTGGGCGAGTCTCGCTGGCCGGGATCCCTCTGGGGGATGTCTGGCCCTATCCCCACCTGCCCCAAACAGAGCCGGGGAGCCATTGGGTGCCTTTTCACAAGTTGTTGCAGTGGATGACCTATTCTCTGCTGGAGCCGTTGCAGCAGGAGGGGATCCCAATCGGGGGTTTGGATGAGCTGACGGGTTTGGCGGAGTATCGCAACGGGGGGCTGTTTGTGGATTTGGGGGTGATCCAGCTCAAGCAGCCGGAGATTGGGCAGCAACCGCATCCCCCAGATTCGACGGTGATTGTGGAGTGGCGAGCCCTGACGGTGATTTTGCTGGATCAAGTTGCCTCCTTAATCCGGGAAAGGCTTGGCTGCTCTGCCCAGGAGTTGCCCCTGGTGAAAATACTGCAAGGGGGAACCTGGACGGCAGGGCGGCAAATCGCTGCCCAGCTCAGGCCAGATGCTTCTCCCCCCATCCAACTGCTCAGCGATGGCACGGTTTTTTAGGGATCCCCTTTCGAGATTCTTAAGAAGTTCTGTAATAATCTCAGGGCCAAATCAGGACGGGATCCCCAGTGCAGATGCAGGTACGAAGCGTGAAGACGCTCGGTGGCCCATCCTTCCTGTTGAAGCTGGGCGGGGGATCCCCAGCTGTAGATTGGGCTGGGGGAGATGGGGGTGCTGCGGGAGCGGTGAAATTCATGCCCGCGCAGGCGATCCCCGGCTGGCGCCAGCAGGGTTGGGCGCAAAACGGCAGCTGCGCGGTAGCCCAAACATAGCCGGTTGGCCATGTCTACTGTGATGGGCAACAGCCCGGCCATCGGGTAGGTCTTTCCCTGAAAATCGGTGAGGGATTGGCCCAGCACCATCAGTCCGCCGCACTCGGCGTAGAGGGGTGGGTGGGTGGGCGGGGGAGGTTGTTGGTTAATTCTCTCAGATAGAGGTGCTGCAAACAATTCCGGGAACCCTCCCCCCAGCAGCACGCCGTCACAGGGCTCCGGTGGCCATAGCCCCACCTGGAGGGGGGAATACTCCAGCAGCTCGGCTCCACAGGCCCGCAACAGATCCAAGTTGTCGGCGTAGTAGAAGTTAAAGGCGTGGTCTTGGGCCACCGCCACCCGTACCTGTTCGCAGCGGCGGGGCGGAGTCCTTTCGGTGAGAGGGGGGATCCCTGGCCACAGCTCTCCTACCGCTGGAGGAAGCCTCCGAATGAGGGGCAATAGGCTATCCCAATTGACGTGTTGCTCGGCCAGCTCGGCCCAGGCAGCTTGCCAGTGGGGGAAGTGATCCAGTTCTGAGACAGGCACCAACCCCAGGTGTCGGCTGGGCAACCGCAAATCCTCCCGCCGGGGAAACTGGCCCAAGACTGGGATCCCCGCTGCAGCCGCTGCCTGCTGCAAGATTTGTCCATGCCGCTCCGAGGCCACCCGGTTGAAGATCACCCCAGCAATGGAGAGGCGGGGATCCCAGCGGCTCAAGCCGTAGAGCAAAGCGGCCACCGTCGTTCCCATGCCGCTGCCATCGATCACCAGCACCACAGGGATCCCGAGCAGGCGGGCCACATGGGCGCTGCTGGCAAAAAAAGGCTCCGTTCCGCCCTCGGGGAGGGGCAGGGATCCCGGCGCTCGTCCATCGAAGAGGCCCATCACCCCCTCTACAATGGCTCCATCCTTGCCCTGGCAATGGTGGCGAAAGCAGCGCTGCACAAAGTCCTCGTCGGTCAAGAAGGGATCCAAAGTGCGACAGGGGATCCCGCTCACCGCCGTGTGAAACAGAGGATCAATGTAATCCGGCCCCACCTTGAAAGGTTGGATGCGCAGGCCCCGTCGCCTCAGAGCGGCCAACAGAGCCAGAGTGATGGTGGTTTTGCCGCTGCCGCTTGCTGCCGCCGCCAGCAGAATGGCCATCTTTCCTGCCCAAGGGTTAGAACTCGATGCCGATTTGCGCCTTGATCCCCTGGTCACGGAAGGGATGCTTGACCAAAGTCATCTCCGTCACCAGATCGGCTCGGTCGATCAACGCTGCCGGCGCGCCCCGCCCCGTCAAGATCAGGTGAACCCGCTCCGGTTTCTCCGCTAGCCCGGCCAACACCCTGTCCGGCGAGAGATATCCCAACTTGAGGGCGACATTGATCTCATCCAGAAGCACCAACTGAAACTCCCCGCTGGTGAACAGCTCCCGCCCCTTTTCCCAGGCCGCCTGTGCATGGGCGATGTCTCGCTCCCGGTCTTGGGTTTCCCAGGTAAAGCCCTCTCCCATGGCGTAAAAAGCTATTTTCCCCAGGCCCAGCTCTGGATGCTCGGCCAATTTCCGCAATAGCTTGGCTTCTCCTGGATCCCAGGCCCCCTTGATAAATTGCACCACCCCCACCGACAATCCCTGGCCGAGGGCGCGGAAGATCATGCCAAAGGCAGCCGTGGTCTTTCCCTTGCCCTGCCCGGTGTGTACGATGATCAAGCCCTTGTCATCTCGCATGCCCGACAGACGCTGCCGCTGGATCTGCTGGCGTTTTTGCATTCTTTGGCGATGCCGCCAGTTTGGGTCGGCCTCTGCGCCCGGTGAAGACTCCGCACCGCTATCGCAAGCGTCCTCAAGTTCTGTTGTCGAGAGGGGCTGGGATCCCGAAGCCGGTGCAGGCCAGCCAGACAGGGCGGGTTGGGCCATAATCAAAAGGAATCGAGATTCGCCACACAGGCTGAGGGGAACTGCACCACTGGCGCGACCGTCGGGGCAAACCCAAGTTCCCCACAGTGAACCGCCTTTATCCTAATCCGGTTTCATTCGGCTGGGATATGAGAGAACCGGCTGCTGCTTTCCGAGATAGCCTGCTAATGTACTGCTTCATCTGGGCAGTGCTGGCAATAGGGTGTTTTCAAGTCTTGCCCCGCATCCAAGTCGTATCTGCCGCCGAGTTGCAACCGTGGCTAGCGCCCAGCTACTTTGCAGGTCTGGGGGGATCCCTATTGGCAGCCTTGGGATCCCTGTTGGCCATCTCAGCCGAAACGACGCCAAATCCTGCCGACAAAAAGCATCTGCACCGCTTGGCTTGGGGATTGGGGACAGTTGGCTTTCTCGGCGTTCTCTCCCCCCTGGGCTTGGCCGGCGCATTCTTTCTCAAAGCCGCTCAGGGGACAGACTGGTGGCAGGGTCTGTTTGGCTGAAGCCGCCCACAGCTTATTTTTTTGACAAATGGGCGGAGGTTGGGGGTACTATAGGGACAAGTTCCGTTCTTTATCCAGAGCAGACTGAGGGACCAGGCCCAATGAAGCTGCGGCAACCCGGCGGAAGCCTCCGCTACGGTGCCAATTCCTGCGGTTAGTCAGTAACCGAAAGATAAAGGCAATAAAGTTTTCTCTAGAGGATAGCCCTCTTTGGCGGGGGACTTTTCTGGCAACTTTATCCTTTAGCAGCTCCCATAGCTCTGGTCGCGGCAGCGGGGCAAGGCCTTCGCGGCAGTGCTGGTGCGTCAGCGGTGCAGAACGCTTGCTGGTTGCTGGGCCTTTCCTCTGGCTGAGTTGGGGCTGGTGCGGAGCACCTGGGGATCCCTGGTTGGCTCTTTCTCCGACGGATAATGAACGAGCGGGTGAGCCTTGTTTTTTGTTCAGCTAGAAATCGCAGGAGCCCCGCACTATACCCGTAGGGTCAGTGTCGGGAGGAATGCGGAAGTTACGATAGAACCATGACCCAAGTTCTGACCGTCTCCTGTAAGCTCAAGGTGTCCCAGTCGCAAGCCGCAAAGTTGGACGCGACAATGGATGCCTTTGTGCAGGCGTTGAACTGGGTCAACCAAAACACGCCCGAGAAAGTCACCAACGCCGTTAAACTTCAATCTCTGTGCTACCGCGAAATCCGTGCCCGGTTCGGCTTGTCCAGTAACTTGGCTCAGCAGGTCTGCAGACGGCTGGCCGGTGCCCGTAAAGTTGCCCAACAGAAAAACCGCCCCGTCAAAGCGTTCAAAGGAGGCTTCGCTACCTACGACGCTCGTATCTTTTCGTTCCGCGAGAAAGACTGGACGGTGTCGCTGACCACGGTGGAGGGTCGAGAGCGCTTTGAGCTGGCGATTGGCCGCTACCAGAGAGAACGGCTGGCGGGCTCCAATCCCAAATCCGCCACTCTGGTCAAGCGCAAAGACGGCTCCTACTCCATTCAAATCTGTGTGGAAACGGAACCGTGCCCACCGCAACGCACGGATAGAGTGCTGGGGGTGGATTTGGGCAGGACGGATATTGCCCATACGTCAGAGGGGGACAACTGGAATGGACAGCAGTTGAACCGAATCCGAGACCACTACTCCAAGCTGAGGGCGGCACTCCAACGCAAAGCCAGTAAGGGCACCCGCAGTTCGCGGCGCAGATGCAGAGAACTGTTGCAACGGCTGTCTGGCAAGGAGAGGCGCTTTCAGGCGTGGGTCAATCATCGCATCTCCAAAGCTATTGTCTCTAGGGCAAAAGCTACCAACAGCGCTCTTGCTCTGGAAGACCTGACAGGGATCCGGAAAAGAGTCAATCAACAGCCGCGCAGCAAAGCCGAGCGGCGCAGGGCCAACAGTTGGGCGTTCTACCAACTACGTCAGTTTCTGGAGTACAAGGCGAGGGTTGCAGGGGTTTCTCTGATTCTTGTGCCGCCCGCCTACACGTCGCAGACCTGCCACTGGTGTTTGCACATCCATCCCGATCCTGCGCAATCCTACCGCAGTGGCAAGTCGTTCAAGTGTGGGCACTGTGGATGGGAAGGGGATGCGGATTTGAATGGTGCGAATGTGATTGCGCTCTTGGGGGCTGTCGTAAACCAGCCTAGAGGTCCGGGCTTGTTTTGTTCTCTGGTAGAGCAGAGCAGGCTCAGGGCTACTGAAAGCCCGCTCCGTACCGCTTTAGCGGTCGGAGTCGGGTAGTTTACGTTCTCAGTTCTAGCTTTTAAGGAGAAGGTTCGTTGTCCAAGTCGTTTTTGTTTTCCTCGGAGTCGGTGACGGAGGGGCACCCCGACAAAATCTGCGATCAGATCTCCGATGCCATCGTGGATGCCCTCTTGACGGCGGATCCCCTCAGTCGGGTGGCCGCCGAGGTGGTGGTCAATACGGGCCTGGTTTTGTTGACCGGGGAGATCACCTCGCAAGCGCAGGTCAACTTCACCCGTCTGGTGCGGGACAAGGTGGCCGAAATTGGCTATACCGATGCCAAGAATGGGTTTTGTGCCGAAAGCTGCGCGGTGTTGGTGGCTTTCGATGAGCAATCTCCCGATATTGCCCAAGGGGTGAACATGGCCCTGGAAAGTCGCGGCTCCCAGGAAGATCAATTCGACTTGGTCGGGGCCGGGGATCAGGGGTTGATGTTTGGCTTTGCCTGCGATGAAACTCCCGAGTTGATGCCCTTGCCCATTAGCTTGGCCCACCGCCTCAGCCGCCAGTTGGCCACGGTTCGCAAAAACGGCACCCTGCCCTATCTGCGCCCGGATGGCAAAACGCAGGTGACTGTGGCCTATGAGGAAGGTCGCCCGGTGGGCATTCACACCCTGCTCATCTCCACCCAGCACACACCCACGATTGGCGCCATTACGGAAGAGGCGGCGGTGCAAGAGCGGATCCGCGCCGATCTCTGGGAGGCAGTGGTCACGCCGGTGTTTGCCGAGCTGCCCATCAAGCCGGATAGCCACACCCGCTTCCTCACCAATCCCACCGGCAAGTTTGTCATCGGCGGCCCTCAGGGAGATGCGGGCCTGACCGGACGCAAGATCATCGTCGATACCTACGGCGGCTATTCTCGCCATGGGGGCGGGGCCTTCTCCGGCAAGGATCCCACCAAGGTGGATCGCAGCGCTGCCTATGCGGCTCGTTACGTGGCCAAGAACATCGTGGCAGCTGGCTTGGCGCAAAAATGTGAAGTGCAGGTGAGCTACGCCATTGGGGTAGCCCGCCCCATCAACATTTTGGTGGAAACCTTTGGCACAGGGCGCATCCCCGACGAAGAGCTGTTGCGGCTGGTGCAGCGCCACTTCGATCTGAGGCCGGCAGCCATTTTGGCCCAGTTCCAACTGCGGGAGCTGCCCCGCCAACGGGGGGGACGCTTCTACCAAAATGTAGCGGTCTATGGTCACTTCGGGCAAACTCACCTGGATCTGCCCTGGGAGCGCACCGATAAAGCCGCTCTGCTGCGGGAGGAGGCTCTTGCCAAGGCGACTGCCCTCTTGGCCTAAGAGGGGATCACTAAGACGGCCTGCTGCCTCAATGCTTGCCCTGGTGCAGTTGCTTAACCAGGTGGGGTAGCTCCGGCAGGATCAGGCTGCGCATAGCCAGTTGCACGGCTGCTGGGGAGCCAGGCATGGAAAAGATCAAGCACTTTCCGTGGATCCCGGCGATGGCCCGAGAGGCGATGGCCCGACTGCCAATCTGGGCATAGCTGAGCTGGCGGAAGATCTCCCCAAAGCCGGGCAAGGTCTTTTCCAGGAGAGCCTCGATGGCGTCGTAAGTGGTGTCGCGGGGGGCGATGCCTGTGCCACCATTCAACAAGATCACCGGCAGGGATCCGGCCCAATCCTGAACCTGCTCTCGAATGAGCTGCGGTTCATCTCGGAGAATGCAATATCTCTCCACCCGGTGGCCGGACTCCTGGAGGGCTGTGCAGATAAACTGGCCGCTGTGATCGGTTTCAGGGGTGCGCGTGTCGCTGACGGTGATCACCCCACAGGGCAAGGAGGCAATGTGCTCCGCACCGCTGTCGCAATCGAGGGGAAAGTTCATGGCCAGGATCCCTGAGGAAAGAGAGTGGCAAGCCCATCAAGACTGTCCCTGAGGGGGCTCGGCAGGAGTTGGAGGGTCAACGACCGTCTGCGAAATCTCCGGGAATGTGCTCTGCACCTCTGTCGCGAACGATGAGGACTCTGTCCCACCGGCACGAGGGGACTGGGCGAGCAGGCGGCGCAGCTTGGGGGGAAGCTCCTGCAACTGCTCCAACAACAAGTTTAGAGATATGGCCGGTTCTCTGGAAAACAGGGATCCCGCGGGGGGTACCGGCGGCAGAGGAGAACAGGCAAAGGCAGCCGCAGCCAAAGAGCGGATCCGCTCCTGCTGCTCCTGCCAAAGGAACTGGCCGATTTCTGGGGGAAAGGTAAGATGAGGAGAGCCGCGACGCTGCCAAAGGCGGAGAAGCTGCTCCACAGAGGCGGCCTTGTACCGCCCCTGGTAGAGGGCTTCTAGCAAGGCTGCCGGGATCCAAAGATCCGGGAACAACTGGCTCCAGCGCTCCACCCAAACCTGGCTGGGTTGACCTTCCAGCTCAAACCCATAGTGCTCCAGAAAGGTGGCAGGATCCATCAGCCCATGGCAGCCCAAGGAAACTCAACTCAAGCTAGTCCAGATCCGCCGAGACAAAGGGGAGATAAAGCCTTTCTCCCTGGATCTCGCAAGACAGCTCTCGTCCAAGAATACCCCTATTTGCCTTTCATGAAGGCTCTGTGAAGAGGCTATAAAGCTGCAAAGCTGCGGTACGCTTAAAGACTCAGTGGCTGACGGGCCCCAGCTCAAGCGCTGCCTCCAGAGCGCGCTCGCTATCAGGAAACTGCGTCAGCAGCCGTCCTAGGAAGGCGACATCTCCCGTCAGGCCGTACAGAGCCATGAGCACATCCCCAGCATAGCGGCTCTGGGGGAAGCGGTTCAGCAGCTCATTGCCGGCGTAGATCGCCTGGCGGGCATAGCCATCCTGCAGGGCTTTGGCTTCCAGAAAGTAGCTGTAGCTGAGGCTGCCAGGATCCACGTAGTCCGGCAGTGACGTGTCGAACAAGCTGGTATCTTCTGTCACTCCTGGGGGGAAGCCCGGCAGCGGATAGATGGCTGCCGTTTCCTCGGGAGGGTAGGTGGTGTACTGGCGGTAGAGGATCAGCACCTGCCGGTACAGGCTTTCTTCCTGAAGATGGGCAGGGGCGGTGGGATCCGCCAGCACAGAGCCGAGTAACTCTGCTGCTACAGCATGGTGATTGGCCCGCTGATAGTCCGATAGAGAACTGGAGGAAGCTGGTTGCGGCGGCGCGCTTCCATCAGCATCCCCACTCAGGCCACCGGCACGGGTTTGGTTAAACAGCCACAGGTACCCATTGCGCCAACCGTCGGCAGCGGCCCAGTGGGCGGCCAGTTGATAGCGTTGTTGGGGAGTGGATTGGGCTTGCCAACGGCTCAATTGGCGCCAGCGTTCTCGTTGGGCCTGGATTTTCGGTTGCAGAGGGGTGCGGCTGGCGGGCACGGGATCCCAGTCGTCCAGCCAGTAGCCGCCATCCAGCAAGGGGTAGCGATCCAACACAGCATCCAAAGCCAGATTTTCCGTCAGCTGCAGGGCTAGGTCGTAGCGGTGTTCGCGGGCGAAGCGAACCGCCAGAGCATAGCGGACGGCGGCGGCCAGAGGATGCTCGCCGTGGCGGTCGAGAAAAGCTTGCAACTCGCTGGGGGTTGCACCGCTGTCTAAGAGCAAAAGCAGGCGGCGGCGCAAGACGTAGCGCATGTCTCCATCGCCGAAGGGATCCGCCAGCCAATTGGCCAAAAGGACCAGTGCTTCTTCCCTTTTGCCCTGCCACTCCAAGGTGCGTGTCAGCCAGAGGGGCGGCTGCGCCGCTCTTCTAAAACCCTTGCCTTTGACCATTCCTGCAGTGCATCCCCCGATTTCTTGGAGGCCTGAGTTGCCAGCACCCTTTCAGGATAGGCTCTCCCTTAGCCGGCGGTTGCCATGGCCTTCAACCCCTTCAAAATCAGGTAGTCCAGAATACTGGTGTTCTCCTCGCCGCGATAATTAAAATTGGAGCGCACCAGCCACAGCCCCTTCTGAGTGCGGCAACAGAGGTTCAGCAGCGTGCGGGCCAAAATCTGTTGACGCGCCTGTAAATCCCGCGCCGCATCGAAAACCTCCCCGTCCCATTCCGGCGTCAGCACACGGCTGTTGTAGAGCACATGCCAGAGGGAGCGGGACCAGCTGGGGTTGGTGATATCAAACCAAAATTGGTAATCCGCCTCCAAACCCCGAGTGATGTAGGCCCCCGGAGTTGCAACTACCAAGTAACGGGAATAGTCGGGCTCGAAGCGGCTGCTGCTGGGGGTCTGTCCCGAGCGGATCATGGCCAAAAAGGCGGGATCCCCTTCGGCAGGGAAGGCCTGACGAAACCGTTGTGCCGCTTCCATCAACACGCGCAGCAGCTCTTGATCCTGAGGGGAAGCAATCACCGAGGCCAAGTGATCGGCAAAAAACTGCTGGAAGAAAGCGGCCAATGAAGGGCCGGGACGATAGCCGCGCAGCCAATCGAACAGTCGCTGGTAGCGCTCCAGGTTGGCAAACCCTACTCGCTCCGGCTGCCGTACTGCTGTTCGGGGACGCAGAGAACGCCCCACCGGATCCCAGGTATCTTCGGCCAACAGAGCTGCCCGGATGGGATCCAGCCCCAGCACCCAGCTCAACATCAGCCGCCAAGCTGGCAAAGTGGGAAAAGCACCCCACTCAGGGTGAGCCAACTCTGCTGCTGTGAGCACCGCCCGCACCAAGGGATAGCGAATCAACGCCGGGAAAGGGGCAATCGGCAAAACTGGCGCTTCCGACAATTGCTCCTGCAAGCTCAGGCTCACCCCCGCATCCATACGGGGCAGCAAAACAGCAATGCGATGGGCAGGGATCCCGGCCCCCAAAAGCCGGCGAATTTGGGCAACCATCACCTCCACCGCCGCAAACTGGGTCTCCTCCTCCAGCGTTTGCACCCTCGGCAGCTCTCCCCCCCTCGGCTCGGGCAGCGGATGGGAAAACTGGGGATCCAACACCCGCGCAATCTGCACCCCCAAGCGGATCATGCCTGCTGAGGCGCGATGGCTCCCTTCCAGAAACTGAACCTGCGTTTTTGCCATCAAGAAGTCAGCTACTGCCTCTGGGATCCCGGTCAAAGAGACCCCGCCGCCGAGGGTGTAGCTGAAAAATTGGCTTTGCAAATGGGCTTGCCCCTGCCGGTAAAACTCCAGCGCCACCCCGCAACTGTCTTCCGCCTGATCTACGATCAGATGATCCCACTCTTGCCAAAACTCCGCTAGCGGCAGGATGTGTTCGCCAAACAGCCGAATTTGCAGACCAAAATCCAAGGATCCCAACCGAAGCGCTGCCTCCCACAGCCGACCCACACAGCAGCCCATTGCCTGCAAAGCCTCTGCCCGCCGCGGATCTGCCTCCTCTGGCCAAGCCTGGGCCAGCCGGGATCCCACCTCTTCTGCCGGCAAACCCGAAGCCCCTGCAATATAAGCAGCACTGCTGATCTGATCCCAGATCTGGAACTCCTTGAGCCCGACCCCGGCAAAGGCTTCCCCATGCCGAGGGCACAAAGCGCAGGCTCGTTCGCAGAGAAATTGAGTGAGATCTTTGGCCAAGGGGATCGGCTCCAACGAGCGTGGCAACTGGGGGACACGCTCACACACCTGTGGCCAATGATCGGCCAGAGAGCGCCCAACCCGCTGCAAGAACGTCTCGATCCGCCACGGCCCCACCAAGCCCGAACTGGACTGCTGCAAGCGCCGCAGCACCTCATCCGCTTGCCGTTGACTCCGCACCAAAAATAAGACCCGGCCCGGATCGGCTCCTGCCTGCAACAATCTCCGATAGTGATCTACACAAGCCTGGGTCAGCCCACTGCCTGCCCAGCCCATTACACTTTGGAAGGGAGATGGCTTCCCTGGCCAATGGCTCTTTTCTTCCACTTGAGCTGCCCTTACCCTCTCCGGCCTCTCCAACCAACCCATTTTCTCAGCAAAAGTCTGGACAAACGGGCCTTCGCTTCATTATGATTGTTTTCCGTTGCCAACTGAGTCCATCCGCTTTGGCGACCTGGTGCGCTGCTACCCCAGATACTGCCTCTTTAGCAGGTAAGTCTGAGCAGCTCTCAAAAAAAGCAGTTTGGCGTGCAGCTTTGGGGGTGAACTAAGCAAAAGGCTCAGCGTTGCCGGCGCTGAACTTGGCCTCGGGGGATCCCTACCTTGCTCTTTCGCCTCAGCCGGCAGACTCAGCTTTGTCTTGAGCTTCCTGCTGCCACGCTATTGCTGTATGCCTATCCATCCGGCTAACTGAGCCATTGGCCTACGGCCTGCTTCGCGAACGGCTAGCCGATTGTCGGAGTGAGCTGGCTCTCAGTTGATGAAAACGAGTCGTGCAGGCTCGATTGGAGGTTCTTGTGGCACTTGGCATCCTCGGAAGAAAAGTCGGCATGACCCAGATCTTCTCTCCAGAAGGGCTGGCCATTCCGGTCACTGTCGTGCAGGCGGGGCCTTGCACCGTGACCCAGATCAAAACCCAAGCCACAGATGGCTACAACGCCATTCAGTTGGGCTACTTGCCCACTGCCGAAAAGCATCTCACGCGGGCGCAGCGGGGCCACCTCACCAAAGCGGGGGTGACAGAGCTGCTGCGCTACCTGCGGGAGTTCCGGGTTGACCAGCCAGAAGCCTACCAGTTGGGGCAGAAAATTACCGTCGAGATGTTCTCCCCTGGCCAATTGGTGGATGTGGCCGGTACCTCCATCGGGCGAGGGTTTGCCGGCTATCAAAAGCGCCACCACTTTGGTCGTGGCCCCATGTCCCACGGCTCCAAAAACCACCGCCGACCGGGCTCCATTGGCGCCGGTACAACCCCAGGCCGCGTGTTTCCGGGGATGCGCATGGCGGGGCGGTTGGGAGGTGGCCGAGTCACCACCCGCAAATTGCAGTTGGTGCAGGTGGATCCAGAGCGGGATCTGCTGGTGATCAAGGGTTGCGTGCCCGGGGTAGAAGGAGGGCTGCTGGAGATCACCCCTGCCAAGCAGGTGGGCAACAAGCGCTAAGGAGGGATCCCTGGGTGAAACCAAGGCTGACCCGCATCCGCAAAGACGAGGAAACCATGGCAAGTTGTGTGGTGAAAAATTGGCAAGGGGAAACGGTGGGCAGCGCGGAGCTGAGCCTTAAAGTTGCTCGTCCCGAAACAGCCGCCCACATCCTCTATCTGGCACTGCGCCGGCAGATGACCAATGCTCGTCAGGGCAACGCCCACACCAAGACCCGAGCTGAGGTGCGCGGCGGCGGTCGCAAGCCTTGGAAGCAGAAAGGCACCGGTCGGGCCCGTGCCGGCTCCATCCGCTCCCCACTTTGGCGCAAAGGGGGGGTGATCTTCGGCCCCCGCAAGCGGGAATACAACCTGGCCATGAACCGCAAAGAACGGCAACTGGCCCTGCGCACCGCTCTGCAAAGTCGGGTGGAAGACCTGATCGTCGTGGAGGATTTCCAGGAGCAGCTCAACCCGCCCAAAACCCGTGCTGTGGCCCAGGCTTTGCTGCGCTGGGGGGTGATGGAAGATCAATCGGCTCTGCTCATCGTTGCCGAACGCTCGGAAGCCGTAGAGCGGGCCGTGCGCAACATCGCCCGCGTTAAGCTGATCGGCCTGGATCAGATCAACGTTTTCGATCTGCTCAACGTCGATTGGGTGCTGATCACCGTTTCTGCCCTAGAGCAACTCAAGGCCCGTTGGGGATCCGACGCTGCGCCGGCAGTTCTGGAGACTCCCTCTGAGGATGCACCTCAGGCCGACCTAGCCGAAGATCAGGCCCTGCCCGGAGATGGGCCGGAAGATCAGGCCGTTCCAGAAAGCGAACACGAGGAAGCAGAGCAAACCCCAGCCCAACCTGAGGCCCAGGAAAACCAAGCTGCCCTCCAAGGACGTCCAGCAGATCCGCAGGGGCCAGAAGAGCAAACCGAAGAGCCCCAAGATCCAGCAGAAGAACTGGCTCAAGGAGCAGAGCCGTCAACGGTAGAAGAGGCCGAAGCAGCCCCAGCAGAGGAGGAAAGCGATGACTGAGAGCAAGCGGATCCTGGCCGACGTCCTGTTGCGCCCCGTCATCACCGAAAAGGCAACCGCCTTGAAGGAGCAGCGCAAATACGTCTTTGAAGTGCTGCCCACTGCCACCAAGCCGCTCATCCGAGCTGCTGTCGAAGAAATGTTCCGCGTGCGAGTCACTTCCGTCAACACCCTGAAGCCCCCGCGCAAGCAGCGGCGGGTGGGCCGCTTCGTTGGCTATCGCACCCGTCCCAAGCGAGCCATTGTGACCTTGGCCGAGGGAGATTCCATTACCCTCTTCCCGGACACCTAACCCCCCTTTTTGAGTTGTTGTCATCCCATCCCCCACCCCTACCCGAGCCATGGGCATTCGTACTCTCCGACCTTACACCCCCAGCACCCGTCACATGACGGTCTCTGACTTCGAGGAGCTGTCCCGTGACGAGAACGGCAAGCGGCCCAGACCGGAAAAGTCGCTGCTGCAATTTATTCACCGCAAGAAAGGGCGCAACAACCGTGGCGTCATCACCTGCCGGCACCGCGGTGGTGGCCACAAGCGGCTTTACCGCATCATCGACTTCCGTCGCGACAAGCGGGGGATCCCGGCGACCGTCAAAACTGTGGAGTACGATCCCAACCGTAGCGCCCACATCTGCTTGGTGGAATACGAAGACGGAGAGAAACGCTACATCCTCGCTCCCCGCAACCTAGAGGTGGGAGCCACCATCATGGCCGGGCCAGAGGCCCCCTTTGAGATCGGCAATGCCATGCCCCTGGAGCGGATCCCCTTGGGAACGGTGGTTCACAATGTGGAGCTGTATCCCGGTCGCGGCGGGCAGATCGTTCGCGCCGCCGGGGCTGGCGCTCAAGTGGTGGCCAGAGAAGGCAAATATGTCTCCCTCAAGCTGCCCTCCGGCGAAGTCCGCATGATCCGCGGCGAGTGCTACGCCACCATCGGCCAACTGGGCAACGTTGACCACAACAACATCAGCCTGGGCAAGGCGGGTCGTAGCCGTTGGTTGGGGCGCCGTCCCAAGGTGCGTGGCTCGGTGATGAACCCTGTGGATCATCCCCATGGCGGCGGGGAAGGGCGAGCCCCCATAGGCCGCAGTACCCCTGTCACCCCTTGGGGCAAGCCCACCCTGGGGTACAAGACCCGCAAACGCAACAAGCCCAGCAACAAATTCATCGTGCGCGGTCGCCGTCGCGGAGGCCGCCGGGACAAGGGCGGAAGGGCTGCTCAGTAGCCGCTGGCCATTCGCTCCCCGAAGCTTTTTCGACAGTGAATTGCTTATCAAACGGTTGAGGTTCTTATGGGACGTTCGCTGAAAAAAGGCCCCTTTGTGGATGCCAAGCTGCTTCTCAAGGTGGAGAAGATGAACGAGCGCAACGAGAAGCACATGATCAAGACCTGGTCGCGGGCCAGCACCATCTTGCCGGTCATGATCGGCCACACCATCGCCGTTCACAACGGCAAGCAACACGTGCCCATCTACATCACCGATCAGATGGTGGGTCACAAGCTGGGGGAATTCGTTCCCACCCGTACCTTCCGCGGTCACGCGGGGAGCGACAAAAAAGCCGCTCGCCGTTGAGAGGAATAACGAACAGGAAAGTATCGAGTAGGCAAGGAGAGGGCCATGGCCGATTCATCCCCTGAGGTTAAAGCGGTAGCCCGCTATATCCGTATGTCCCCCTTTAAAGTGCGGCGGGTGTTGGATCAGATCCGTGGGCGCACCTATGCCGATGCCCTGATTCTTTTGGAGTTCATGCCCTACGCTGCCTGTGAGCCGGTTCGTAAGGTGCTGCGCTCGGCGGTGGCCAACGCAGAGCACAACAACGGCTTGGATCCCTGGGATCTGGTGATCAGCCAGGCCTATGCTGATCAGGGGCCCGTCCTGAAACGGTTTCGCCCCCGCGCCCAAGGGCGGGCCTACCCCATTCGCAAGCGCACCTGTCACATCACCATCGCCGTCCGGCCCATAGAGGAAGCTGAAGCGGCGACGGCCTCTTAACCTCCTGTATTTCTAGCCCTTTACCCTTCAACCGACACCACCATGGGACAGAAGATCCACCCCACCGGTTTCCGCCTCGGCGTGATTAAGGAGCATCGCAGCCGCTGGTTTGCCGATCCAGCCCGCTACCCAGCCTTGTTACAGGAGGACGACCAGATTCGCACCTACCTGACCAAGCAACTGAGCAGTGCTGGTTTGGCCGATATCCAAATCGAGCGCAAAGCGGATCAAATTGACCTGGAGATCCGGGCTGCTCGCCCTGGGGTAGTTGTGGGTCGGGGCGGATCCGGCCTAGAGACTTTGCGCCAAGGTCTACAGAAAGAGCTGTCCGCGCTAGCGGGACAAAGCCCTGGTTCACGAGGTGGCGGCGAACGAACCATTCGCATCAATGTAGTAGAGGTCACCCGTGCCGACGCCGAAGCGACCTTGCTGGCGGAAAATATCGCCCAACAGTTGGAACGGCGGATTGCTTTTCGCCGCATCGTGCGCCAGGTAATCCAACGGGCCCAGCGGGCAGGCGTACAAGGGATCAAAATCCAAATTGCCGGGCGTCTCAACGGGGCCGAGATTGCCCGCACCGAATGGACGCGGGAGGGGCGGATCCCTTTGCATACTTTGCGGGCCGACATCGACTACGCCGAGCACCTCGCCCACACCACTTTCGGCATCATCGGGGTCAAGGTCTGGGTCTTCAAAGGGGAAGTTCTGCCCGGGCAGGAACGCCACGAACAGAAGTTTCCCCTGCAACAGCCCAAACGTCGGCAGCAGCGGCGGCGGCCCACCTTTGAAGATCGCTCGGCTCAGGAGGCCTGAGGGCCAACACCGGAACGTCCAGGGATCCCTATCGCAGTTGACTTAAGGAACGGCCATGTTAAGCCCCAAACGCACCAAGTACCGCAAGCAACAGCGCGGGCGCATGAAAGGCAAAGCGACCCGTGGCAACCGCATCAACTTTGGGGAATACGGCCTTGTGGCCCTAGAACCCGCCTGGATTACAGCTCGACAGATCGAGGCCAGCCGTCGAGCCATGACCCGCTATGTTCGGCGGGGTGGCCAAATCTGGATTCGCATCTTTCCCGACAAGCCCGTTACTCAGCGAGCTGCTGAAACCCGCATGGGATCCGGCAAAGGCAACCCTGAGTACTGGGTTTGTGTCGTCAAGCCGGGCCGTATCCTCTTCGAAATGGGGGGAGTGGCAGAGCCCATCGCCCGAGAAGCCATGCGCCTTGCCGCCCAGAAGCTGCCCATTAAGGTCAAGTTTGTAACCAAAGCCGACTTTGAAAAGCCAGAGCCCGCCCAGGCAACGGCTTCAGAGGTGGCCACCAGCAGTGTATGAGGAGAGTTCAGCCATGCCCATGCCCAAAATTGCTGATGCCCGTGCTTTATCGGACGAAGAGCTGAGCAACGAAATCTACGCCGTCAAGAAAGAGCTGTTTGAGCTGCGTTTGCAGCAGGCCACGCGGCAGTTGAACCAGCCCCATCTCATCCGGCTGCGCAAACACAAGCTGGCGCAACTACTAACTGTGGAGGGAGAGCGTAAGCGGGGCAAACGCCCAACCAAGGAGGAGTAATGGCTGTTCGGGAGAAGATTGGCATTGTGGTCAGCAACAAGATGCAAAAAACGGTGGTTGTTGCTGTGGAAAATCGAGTTGCTCACCCGAAGTACGGCAAGATCGTCGTCAAGACCAAGAAGTTTAAGGCCCACGACGAGGAAAACCGCTGTCAAGAAGGGGATCTGGTGCGCATCACGGAAACCCGTCCCCTTAGCCGCACCAAGCGTTGGCAAGTTGCCGAAATCCTGAGGGAGGTGAAGAAACTATGATTCAGCAGCAAACTATGCTGACGGTGGCCGACAACACCGGTGCTCGCAAGATGATGTGCATTCGCGTGCTGGGCAGCAGTGGCCGTCGCTACGCCAGCTTGGGCGATGTGATCATTGGTGTCGTCAAGGATGCCCTGCCCAACATGCCCGTCAAAAAATCCGATGTTGTCAAGGCCGTTGTTATCCGCACCGTCGATACGGTACGTCGCCCTGACGGCATGTGCATCCGCTTCGACGACAACGCCGCCGTGATCATCAACAACGACGGCAACCCCCGTGGAACTCGTGTTTTCGGCCCTGTAGCCCGCGAGCTGCGGGAGAAAAACTTCACCAAGATCATCTCCCTGGCCCCGGAGGTACTCTGATGGTTCGCCCCCTCAAACCCAGCCAAATTCAGCGCCTAGTTCGGCGCCCCGGCATTCGCAAGCACCGCAACAGCCTGCGCTACAAAATGCGTATCAAGCAAGGGGATACCGTGCAGGTGATCTCTGGCGATGATAAGGGCAAAATCGGCGAGGTGCTGCGCGTTTTTCCCGAGCGCAACATGGTTTTGGTGGAAGGGGTTAACATTGTTACCTACCACCGTAAACCCCAGCGAGAAGGGGAAAGTGGCCGAATTGAGACCAAGGAAGCTCCCATTCCCGTCTGCAAAGTGATGGCCTATTCCAAGAAGCAGGAGGTGGCCAGCCGTATCGGCTATCAAATCACCGCCGATGGTCGCAAGGTTCGCGTCCTTAAGAAAACGGGTGAGATTCTCGACTAGGCATTACATTCTTTTTTCCATCATTGGTTTGGCTCTGACCCAGCCCAGAGCCGCAAGGAGAAGCCACCATGCCCCAACGTCTGCAAATCCTCTACAACACCGTCATCGTCCCCAAGCTGCAAAAGGAGTTGGGCTACACCAACATCCACCAGGTGCCCCGCCTGGAGAAGATCGTGATCAACCGCGGCTTGGGGGAAGCTTCCCAAAATGCCAAGGCTCTGGAATCTTCCATTGCCGAGATCAGCGCCATCACCGGTCAGCGTCCGGTGATCACCCGCGCCAAAAAGGCAATTGCCAGCTTCAAGATTCGCAAGGGCATGCCGGTTGGCCTGATGGTAACCCTACGGCGGGAGCGCATGTATGCGTTTTTGGATCGCCTGATCAACATTGCTCTGCCCCGTATCCGTGACTTCCGCGGTGTCAGCCCCAAGGCCTTTGATGGACGAGGCAACTACACCCTCGGCATCCGCGAACAACTGATTTTTCCCGAAATCAACTATGACTCTGTAGATCAGTTGCGAGGTATGGATATCTCCATTGTGACCACTGCTAAAACCGATGAAGAGGGCCGTGCCCTGCTCAAAGCCTTTGGCATGCCCTTTGCCTCTTAGCTTTGCCCACCCTGAGTTTCCTTGATTGATCTTCCGAGGAGCACTGATGGCCCACACCAACGACACGATCGCCGATATGCTCACCCGCATTCGCAATGCCACCATGGCTCGGCACGAGTCGGTGGCAGTTCCGGCCACCCGCATGACCCGCAGCATCGCTCGCGTTCTTCATGAGGAAGGGTTCGTCAGCGAATGGAAGGAGGAGGGAGAAGGGATCCAAGCCCGGGTGGTGTTGCGATTGAAGTACAAGGGCAAAGGCCGCAACTGCAGGCCCATCATCAATGGTCTAAAGCGGGTGAGCCGACCCGGCCTGCGGGTTTACCGCAACCACAAAGAGCTGCCCCGAGTGCTGGGAGGAATTGGGATCGCCATCATCTCCACCTCCAACGGCATCATGACCGACCGGGAGGCTCGTAAGCAGGGCATTGGTGGTGAAGTCCTCTGTCTTGTCTACTAGACCTTAAGTTTTCTCTGGTCAGGAGTTTTTCCCATGTCCCGTATCGGTAGACGCCCCATCGCCCTTCCTGCCAAGGTGGAGATCCAGATCGACGGCCAACACATTGCAGTGAAAGGCCCGAAAGGTCAACTGTCCCGCAGTTTGCCGCCCTTGATCACAGTCCAGCAAAACGCTCAGATGCTCACGGTCAGCCGTCTCAACGATTCTCGGCCTGCCCGCCAACTGCACGGCCTCTGCCGCACCTTGGTCGCCAACATGGTAGACGGAGTGTCCAAGGGATTTGAGCGGCGGCTGGAATTGGTGGGCGTGGGCTACCGGGCTGCCATCCAAGGCAGCAAGTTGGTTTTGAACGTCGGCTACAGTCACCCTGTGGAGATCCCCTTTCCCCCTGGCATCCAAATTGCCGTTGAGGGAAACAACATCATTGTTGTCTCAGGCACAGATAAAGAACTGGTGGGCAATACTGCCGCCCGTATCCGAGCCGTCCGGCCCCCAGAGCCCTACAAGGGGAAAGGGATCCGTTATCTAGGGGAACAAGTTCGCCGCAAGGCGGGTAAATCCGGGAAAGCGAAGAAGTAAATAGCCTATTGCGAAAGCGGGACGGAGTCCTATGAAAACCAGCCGCAAAATCACCACCCAACGTCGTCATCGACGCATTCGCCGCAAGGTCTTTGGCACTGCCGAGCGGCCTCGCCTGGCCGTGTTTCGCTCCCATCGACACATCTACGCCCAGGTGATCGACGATGTAGCCCAGCATACCTTAACCTCTGCCTCCACCTTGGACAGGGAGCTGCGCGAAAAATTCAAAGAAACCGGGACGGCTACTCAAGAAGCGGCTGCCTTGGTGGGCCGCTCAGTTGCCGAACGAGCCTTACAGATGGGCATTTCCCGCGTGGTTTTCGATCGGGGGGGCAAGCTCTATCACGGGCGCGTTCAAGCCCTGGCAGAAGCTGCCCGAGAAGCAGGGTTACAGTTCTAGCTACTGAGGACACAGCACATGGCTGAGCAGAGGGAACGTCGCAGAAGCAAGAAAAGCCGCGAAGAGCAGCCCACGGAGTGGCAAGAGCGGGTCATCCAGATTCGGCGCGTCACCAAGGTGGTCAAGGGCGGCAAGAAGTTGAGCTTCCGCGCTGTGGTGGTGGTCGGCAACGAGCGGGGCCAAGTCGGGGTTGGCGTAGGCAAAGCCAACGATGTGATCGGAGCAGTACGCAAGGGAGTTGTGGACGGTAAAAAGCACCTGATTGAGGTGCCCCTCACCAAAGGTTTGTCCGTACCCCATCCCATGCAGGGGGCAGGCGGCGGTGCCACCGTCTTGGTCATGCCAGCAGCTCCCGGCACAGGCGTCATCGCAGGGGGGGCAGTCCGCACCGTTCTGGAGCTGGCGGGTGTACGCAACAGCTTGGCCAAGCAACTGGGATCCAGCAACCCCCTCAACAATGCCCGTGCCACCATCGATGCGCTGCGGCGGATGCGTACCTTCAAGCAGGTGGCCCAAGACCGAGACATCGATGTGCGCCGCCTATTGGGCAAGTGATGGACAGGTGATATTGAGCAAGTGAGCTAGAGGTAGCCATGCGACTGGAAGACATTCGGCCTCAAGCAGGTTCGACGCGGCGGCGGCGGCGGCTAGGTCGTGGCGTTTCTGCCGGGCAGGGGGCCTCCTGTGGCAAGGGGATGCGGGGGCAAAAGGCCCGCAAGGGGGGTGGTACACGACCCGGCTTTGAAGGGGGGCAGACTCCCCTCTACCGGCGTTTGCCCAAGCTTAAGCATTTCCCCCGCTACACGCGGCGTCTGGAATACACCCTGGTCAACCTGCGCGCCTTGGCGGATCTGCCTGCCGGCAGCGAGGTCAGCCTGCAAAGCTTAATGGAACGAGGGATCGTCACCACCAACGATGGCCCGCTGAAGATCTTGGGAGATGGGGAAGTCAGCGTGCCCCTGACGATCAGGGCGGCGGCTATTACCGCTTCAGCCAAAGCCAAGATCGAGGCAGCCGGAGGTCGGGTGGAGATTTTGGGATCCTAGACCGCCCCTTCCCGCTGCTCTGGCCGGCTTCTGCCGGGTGGCGCTGAGTTGCACTTTTTTGATTTTGCTTTGATTTTGCCGACTGCTCCACCAGCAGCGTAGAGTGGTAGATAGCTAACCTTGCCCTTTGCTCCCGCGAGATTCTCTTCCCTATGGTTGACACACGAGGTTCCGCCCCCTCTGCCCAAGAGACCTTTATGCAGATGGCTATGGCCTCTGGCCTGCGCAGCCGTCTGTTTCTCACCTTGGGCTTGCTGCTGTTGGTCAGACTGGGCATTTACATCCCCATTCCCAGTATCGATCGGGCCCGCTTTGCTGCCGAAGCTGCCAACAGCCCTGTGTTTGGCTTGCTGGATGTCTTCTCCGGCGGGGGGATTTCTGCTTTGGGAATTTTCGCCCTTGGGATCCTGCCCTTCATCAACGCCTCGATCATCATGCAGTTGCTGGTCTCGGCCATTCCAGCCTTGGAGAACCTGCAGAAAAACGAGGGAGAACAGGGGCGGCGGCAGATTTCTCAATACACCCGCTATGTCACCTTGGGCTGGGCCATTATCCAGGGCATTGGCATTTCCTTTTGGGTGCGGGAGTTTGCCAGTACCACCAATGAGTTGGCCTTCATGGCCTCCACCACCTTGGCTCTGGCGGCAGGATCCATGTTTGTGATGTGGCTGGGAGAGATGATCACGGAGAAGGGGGTGGGAAGTGGCCCTTCGCTCTTGATCTTCGTCAACATTGTTGCCACTCTGCCCCGTGCCCTCGGACAGACTATTAGCCTGGCCCGTGCCGATAGCAGCACCATCGGTGGCATCTTGCTGTTGCTGGCAATCTTTTTGGTCACCATTGTCGGCATTGTCTTTGTCCAAGAAGGCAGCCGCAAGATCCCTATCGTCTACGCCAAGCGCCAGGTGGGCAACAAGCTGTTCCGCGAGCAGAAAAGCTATCTGCCCCTGAGGCTGAACCAGGGGGGGGTGATGCCGATCATCTTCGCCTACTCGGTGATGTCTCTGCCTTTGGCCTTGGCCCAGTACACCCAAAACCTGACCTTGGTGCAGGTGGCCAACTTCCTATCCCCCACCTCCTGGTTCTACATTCCTTTTTATTTCGTGCTGATCCTCTTCTTCAGCTACTTCTACGCCTCTTTGCTCATCAACCCGGTGGATCTGGCTCAAAACTTGAAGAAGATGGGGGCCAGCATTCCAGGGGTACGCCCGGGCAAGGCCACTGCCGAGTATGTCGAAGGGATCCTCAACCGGCTGACGCTGCTGGGGGCTTTGTTCCTGTGCGCGGTGGCCATCATCCCGACGACGGTGGAACGGGCAACCGGCATCACCACTTTCCAAGGTTTGGGGGCGACCTCGCTACTGATTTTGGTGGGGGTGGCGATCGAGACCTCCAAGCAGATCCAGACTTATGTCATCTCACAACGCTACGAAGGGATGGTCAAACAGTAGTGCCGAGGTTGATCTTTCTGGGGCCGCCGGGGGCGGGCAAAGGTACACAGGCGGAGCGGCTGGCGGCCATCTACCACACGCCCAAAATTTCCACAGGCGATCTGTTGCGGGCCGAGGTGAAAGCCCAAACGCCCCTGGGGTGCCAGGCCAAGGTTTACATGGATGCGGGAGAGCTGGTGCCCGACGAGGTGCTGATCGGAATGGTGAAGGGGCAGTTGCAGCAATCTCCAGAGCAGGGCTGGATCCTAGATGGATTTCCTCGCACCTTAGCCCAGGCAGAGGCCTTGGAAGAGCTGCTGCAAGAGCTGGGCCAAGATTATGACTACGTCCTCAACTTGGAGGTGCCGGATGAGGTGGTGGTGGCCCGGCTGCTGGCCCGGGGCAAGGAACAGGGGCGCAGCGATGATGCGGATCGGTCGGTGATTCTCAAGCGTCTGGAGGTCTATCGGCAGCAGACGGCTCCCCTAATTGATTTTTATGAGGCCAAGGGGCGCTTGCAGCGGGTCAACGGCAACCAGCCGATGGAATCCGTACAGGAACATCTGCAGGCTCTTTTGGAAGGCTTCAGGAGGACGGCGTGATCAGAGCAGGAGCTGGAAATTCCCCCCAGCGGCGGGGCATGCAGCTTATTGAGATCAAATCTCGCCGCGAAGTGGAGAAAATGCGGCGGGCCGGTCGGGTGGTGGCCCAAGTATTGCAGGAGATCGCGGAGCGCCTAGAGCCGGGCTGGACTACGGCAGATATCGATACCTATGCTGAGAGACGGGTGGCCCAACTCAATGCTTTGCCCAGTTTCAAGGGCTACTACGGCTTTCCCGCCTGCGTTTGTGTCAGTGTCAACCATGAGGTGGTGCACGGGATCCCCAGTCCCCGTAAAGTGGTGCAGCCGGGAGATGTGGTCAAAGTGGATTTTGGTGCCATCGTCGAGGGCTGGCATGCGGATTCCTGTATCACCATCGGCCTGGAACCCCTGAGCGACGCAGCTCGGGATCTGATCGATACTGCGGCCAAGGCCCTGCAGACGGGCATCGACCACGTGCGCCACGGCGTTTGGCTTCAGGATGTCTCGGGTGCCATTGAAGATTACATCGAGGGGCGGGGCTATTCTGTGGTGAAGCAGTATGTCGGTCACGGGGTGGGGCGCAACCTGCACGAGGAGCCGCAGTTTCCCAACTATCGCACCCGCGATCTGCCCAATCCCAAGCTGCGCTCCGGCATGACAGTGGCCATTGAGCCGATGGTGAATGCGGGGGGAGAGGCAACCCGAGTGTTGCCAGACCAATGGACGGTGGTCACAGTAGATGGCTCTTGGTCAGCTCAGTTTGAACACACGGTCTTGGTCACCGAGTCTGGAGCAGAAATTTTGACCGATCGCACGCCTTTTCAGTCCTAAGGGATCCCCTGATGAAGGACTGCAACGGTTAGGATAGAAGAGATGGAGTATATTTTCATTTCTTAACAGCGCGTGTCGTCGCGGCTGTGGATTGTTCTGTTGTTTGTTATGTCGTTTTTGGGAGGGCTCATTGTCTAAGGAAGATGCCATTGAAATGGAGGGGGTTGTTACGGAATCCCTGCCCAACGCCATGTTCCGAGTGGATCTGGACAACGGCTTCAACGTGCTCGCTCATATCTCCGGCAAAATTCGCCGCAACTACATCAAGATCTTGCCCGGCGACCGGGTTAAGGTGGAGCTGAGCCCCTATGACCTCAACAAAGGGCGCATCACCTACCGCCTAAAGAAAAAGTAGGTTCCCTAGCTGGGCTGCTGAGGATGAAAGAGCTGAGCCAAGTTCTCAAGATCGGGCTCTGGACTACTGTCGGCGGCTTGGGTGCTCTAGCCGTTTTCAACGCTTGGATCTCTTCCCAAACTCAGCCTCTGCAGAGCCTGCTGCCGGGAGAGGAAAGGCATCACTTCTGGCGGGGTCATCGCCTGTTTTACAAGGTCACGGGATCCGGCCAGCCGTTGTTGTTGTTGCACGGCATTGGGGCAGGCTCCTCCAGCTATGAGTTTCGTGCAATTATGGCGGAGCTGGGGCAGCACTATCAAGTCTATGCTCTGGATTTGTTGGGGTGGGGCAACTCAGAACGTCCAGATTTGAAGTACACCGGCAGCCTCTATGCCGAGATGATCGGGGATTTTGTCCAGCAGGTGATCGGGCGACCGTGTCACGTCATTGCCAATTCCCTCTCGGCAGGGTTTGTGCTGCGCTCGGCCCGCCTACAGCCCCACCATTGGCAGAAGCTGCTGCTCATCGCCCCTCTGGGAGACAACAGCCTCATCCCCGATGCCCTCGGGATCCCTTTGGCCCAGATTGCCTATGGATTCCTCAGCCTGCCCGTTTTGGGGTTGGCCTTCTACAACGGCATCACCGCCCCCTGGAGTGTACGCTTGTTTACAGAGCAGAGCTTGTTCTGATACATTTACGCTGAACACTGCTGAACATCACTGTTCAACTATGCAGCGATAGCATTCTGTTTGTTTCCAAACAGAATGGCGGTATCCCGC